>NZ_VKJN01000119.1:0-379 GCF_007197875.1 Brevibacillus sp. LEMMJ03
GCGAAATCTCTTCTCCCATTCCCCGCAAGCGGGGAGAGGTGAACACTCGACAACGTTGCAATCCGCGCCGCTAGCGCGGCGTCGGCCAGGCGGTGGACGACGGGGTTCCCGGCCAGGGCGGCGAGCTTTGGCGCGGGGTCGGCCAGGGCGATGCCGCGGCCGCCTTCGCCCCTGAAGGCTTCGCGGCCTTGGGCTTGCTCGGCTTGACCGCAACCTTCGGCGGCGGGGTTACATCCGCATCGCTTCCCCGCACGATGTGCCAGGGATCGTTGCTGGCCTTGGCGTCCGGGATCGAGCGCAGCGATTCCTTGTACTTCTGCTCGAGTTGCTTATCGTGCTCGATTTGCTGCTGGGTCTTGGGACCACTGTCCGGGTTCAT
>NZ_VKJN01000120.1:0-365 GCF_007197875.1 Brevibacillus sp. LEMMJ03
GTAGCAAGTATCGGATCGCCCATCAGTTCCCCCCATTCACCGAAACTCTTGTTGCTGGTCAACAGAATACTCCCTCTCTCGTATCTTGCACTTACTACCTGGAAAAAGAGGTTAGCTGCCAAACTGTCAAACGGTAAGTAGCCAATCTCGTCAATAATCAGGAGCTTTGGTCGAATATAGATGCGTAGGCGTTTATCCAGCCTGTTTTCCGTGTAAGCTTTTCGCAGATCTTCGATGAGTTGCGAGAGACTGACAAAGTAAACGGATATCCCTTGCGAGATGGCTTCTACAGCCAACGCCACCGCCAGATGACTTTTTCCTACTCCGGGAGGCCCTAAGAACAAGACATTCTCGTGTCGGGTTAC
>NZ_VKJN01000121.1:0-340 GCF_007197875.1 Brevibacillus sp. LEMMJ03
GGCCGTCCAAGCAGCAAGCCTGGTGTGTAGGCAAATCCGCACACCGTCAAGGGCAAGCTGTGATGGCGAGGGAAATGCAAGTACCGAAGTCCCTGATTTCACACTGCCAAGAAAAGCGTCTAGCGAGGAATGAGGTGCCCGTACCGCAAACCGACACAGGTAGGCGAGGAGAGAATCCTAAGGTGCGCGGGAGAACTCTTGCTAAGGAACTCGGCAAAATGGCCCCGTAACTTCGGGAGAAGGGGCGCCCCGGTAGGGTTAACAGCCCGAGGGGGCCGCAGTGAAAAGGCCCAAGCGACTGTTTAGCAAAAACACAGGTCTCTGCGAAGCCGCAAGGCGA
>NZ_VKJN01000122.1:0-331 GCF_007197875.1 Brevibacillus sp. LEMMJ03
ATTGGGGTGAAGTCGTAACAAGGTATCCGTACCGGAAGGTGCGGATGGATCACCTCCTTTCTACGGAGCTTTGGCTGCTCAACGCCTACTCGCTGTTCAGTTTTGAGGGAGCATGAAAGCTTCTCTCATAAGGAAGGCCTGCTAAAAGCGCGACGTCCTGTCGGTCGACTAAAAGCGCCAACGTCCTGTTGGCAACGTCGACACTAGCACTTCCTGTGCGTCGCAACGCAGGCACTAGCACATCCATGTGCGTCGTCTGGTGACGATAGCGGAGGGGACACACCCGTTCCCATTCCGAACACGGCCGTTAAGCCCTCCAGCGCCGATGGTA
>NZ_VKJN01000123.1:0-316 GCF_007197875.1 Brevibacillus sp. LEMMJ03
GAGACGGATTCGAACCGCCGAACCCAGAGGGAGCAGATTTACAGTCTGCCGCGTTTAGCCACTTCGCTATCTCCCCATGGTCGTTCTCCTGGTGCCGGCGATAGGAATCGAACCCACAACCCCCTGATTACAAGTCAGGTGCTCTACCAATTGAGCTACACCGGCGTACCTGGCTTATTATAGCACACCCATTGTCGATGTCAACTGCGTGCCATCGCAAGTAGGTTGTGCACATCTTCGAAAAGATGGCGGAGCTGACGGGACTCGAACCCGCGACCTCCGGTGTGACAGACCGGCGTGAACTCCAGCTTCACCA
>NZ_VKJN01000124.1:0-310 GCF_007197875.1 Brevibacillus sp. LEMMJ03
TGAAGGGGATATATTCGCTAAGGGTGGGTCATTTTCTTTCCGGCGAACCTGGGTCAATTATATCCCGGCGGTGACAAGTGTCAACTGCAAATGAAAATTCCCCATTATCTGCACTCGAATTTTCCCCATTATAGGCAATAGGTTTGTCTGAATGATGCCCCCTCTAAGGGGGGCGGGTGGCAACCAAAATTCCGTTTATTCTGTTTTATCTTCGGTTGACTCGGGTCGAAAGAAACCTGCTTTTTTCTTCTCCTTTATGCGATAACTTTCCCCTTTAATGTTGATCGTGTGGGAGTGATGCAATAATCGA
>NZ_VKJN01000125.1:0-308 GCF_007197875.1 Brevibacillus sp. LEMMJ03
TCCCCTTTGTACGACTGCAAATCTTTCTGCGCCTGCTCGAGGGCGAGGGCAATTGGCGTCCAGCCGGCAGGCTTGAACTGCGCCAGCGCACTGTCCAGTTTTTGCCGGTCATACGCCTGCAGGGGATACATCACATCGCTTTTGCTGCAGGAAAGCGCTTTGTCTGCTTCCGATCCTGTTCCTTCATGTCCGTAGACGCGCAGTCCCACCCGGGCATCGGCGGGAAGGGAGGCGGCAAACGAGCGGATCGCTTCCTTGGCCGCTTCCATTCTCGTCTTGCCGCCCGCCATATTGCCCATGCTGCCGCT
>NZ_VKJN01000126.1:0-300 GCF_007197875.1 Brevibacillus sp. LEMMJ03
AACCTCGCTGGCATCCGCTTTTTGCCGACTTTGCTGCAGCGATTGGGCTTGTTCCAAAAGTATGCAAAGTTCGACGCTACACTGGTGCGAGCGGATTAACCGCCGTATTCATGGAACAACCGGCGAACGTCCCTTTGACCGACTCCGTGAGGAAAAACTGTCGCCCATCCCTTCAGCTGAACGGTGGGAAAAATACTTGCATGAACCAAGACAGGTCAGCCGAACGGATTTGTTAGCTACGATGGTGTACGATATGGGGTTCCATGGAGGTACAGTGGACGTGAGGTAACCGTGCGAGAA
>NZ_VKJN01000127.1:0-278 GCF_007197875.1 Brevibacillus sp. LEMMJ03
TATTCAAACAAACCTATTGCCTATTATGGGGAAAATTCAAGTGCAGATAATGGGGAATTTTCATTTGCAGTTGACACCTGACTTCTTCGGGGATTTCGTTGTATGGCGGCAGCAACTCCATTGCCCGGCCACCAAACACGATGTCCAAGTCGGTGACTTCTTGTACCTGAATCTTATTCCGTTCACTGTCTTTCCTCCTCACTTGTATCGTGGTATGCTCCGCTCATAGGAGCGTGATCGTATGGAAAAGTCGTTCTATTACGCGGTCCCCTGGCAGG
>NZ_VKJN01000128.1:0-269 GCF_007197875.1 Brevibacillus sp. LEMMJ03
TTCGGCAGCGCCCAAGCCGTGTTCCAGCCCGGATTCGCCGGGACCAACGTACAGGAAGTGCGCCAGCAGAACCAGGGTGGCTATTCCGCGTCCCTGAGCGGCGGGTACGCGCAGCAGGCTCAGCCCCAGCAGTCGTTCGGGCAGTCGTTCGGGGGCGGCGCGCAGGCCGTGTTTCAACCTGGCTTTGCCGGCACCAACGTGCAGGAAGTGCGCCAACTGAACCAAGGCGGCTATTCCGCATCCCTGGGCGGCGGGTACGCGCAGCAGGC
>NZ_VKJN01000012.1:0-151899 GCF_007197875.1 Brevibacillus sp. LEMMJ03
AGGTTGATAGGTTCGGTGTGGAAGCGCGGCAACGCGTGGAGCTGACGAATACTAATCGGTCGAGGACTTATCCACTCTATAATCCACTGCCACCCATGCGTATCCAGTTTTCAGGGAATGAGGTACGGCCTTCTCAACAATGTCGTTGGGAAGGCTGTTTTGTTTTGCCCCCTCTTATTCGCAAAAGAGGGGGTTGTTTTTTTGCATTTGCTTCAGAATAACCGTAGGCAGGGTGTGCGCATGGCTGTCGAGAAAGCACTCCACGAGATATCGCTCCGCGTAGGCGGGAGATAGGGCCAACTCCCCCCACCACTCCGTTTCGTACCGGCAGAGCATGCTGAGCACGTACAGAATCAGGTAGTGGCTGGCCCAGATTGGCAGAAGAAGCGTTTCCGGCGCACCGTTCCAAAAGTACAGGGAGCCGTGATGAAAAGAAAACAGCGGGTGCCTCTCCCATTCCGAAAGAGCGGTCGAAGGGACAACAGCTTCCTTGCCGGTGCCGTCCACCCATTGAAACAGGAAAGCGTCGCAGCCGTCGGGAGCAAGCCGCCGTACATACTGCCGAAACGTCTCGGGAGAATACGCCAGCGGCCCGTCAGAACCGGCGGGGAACGTCACCCGGAACACGGTCCCCTGTTTGTCGTCGTGCAGCTGCGCGATGTCCAGACCAACGCGGACCCACGGCGATTTCCTTCCGGTAACGGCTGCATACGGACCGCCCAACTCCGACAAGGACGCAAACAGCTCATCCAGCGAGTACCGATCCTGCAGGGGCGTAGGGCCGAATAGACGGGCCAGATGGGCGAACAACCCTTCCTTTTGCGGCCGCACTTCATCCTCCAACAGGTGGTAAGCACCGCGCTTCCGCTTGCGCGTGGTCACGCCGTGCTGCAGCACGCGGCTGTTTTGCGGATAGTCGGGGTCGCAGGTAATCAGCCATCCTTTCAGCAGATGCACATACCCGTAAAACAGCAGCAGCGGCCGAACCGAAAGCGAGGCGCCATGAGCCGTCTCGTAAAACTGCCGCGCCTGCTGCCAGGTGTAAAGAAAGCGGGTGCTCTGGTGGAACGCCAATCGGTCGGGGTGCGGCAGCCCCCTGGTTTGGTAGCAGTGGGACAAATACCTGCGCGCGGCTGGCTCCGTTTCCAGCAAGCGCAGCGCGGACCAAGCATCCTGCATCGTCATCACCTTTGGTTAACTTTCGTATTATGGTAACGCTTTCCTGATGTTTTTTTTGATTTATCTGGATAATTGATGGTATACCCGAACGATACAAGCTTTCCTTGACAGTAAATTAAGCCGTTTGTTACACTGGCGATAAAATATTTTGGCGAAAGGAGCTTATTACTGTGCGGGAAGACAAATTCGTGAAAGAAGGTTTGACGTTTGACGACGTTCTCCTCATTCCGGCCAGATCGGAAGTGCTTCCCCGGGACGTCGACATCACGACGAAGCTGAGCGAAAACGTTACCTTGAACATTCCCCTGATCAGCGCCGGCATGGACACGGTGACAGAATCTAAGCTCGCTATTGCCATGGCTCGTCAAGGCGGTATCGGGATTATCCATAAAAACATGACCATTGAACAACAAGCCAGCGAAGTGGACCGCGTCAAGCGTTCGGAAAGCGGCGTCATCACCAATCCGTTCTCGTTGACTCCGGACCATACCGTCGCCGATGCGGACGAGCTCATGGGCAAATACCGCATTTCCGGCGTCCCCATCGTCGATGAGCAGAACCACCTCATCGGGATTCTTACCAACCGTGACCTCCGTTTTGTGCACGACTTCTCCACTCCCATTAAAGATGTCATGACCAGAGAAAATCTGGTGACGGCTCCTGTCGGAACGACGCTGCAGCAGGCGGAAGCCATCCTGCAAAAACACAAGATCGAGAAGCTGCCCCTGGTGGACGAAAACAACGTTCTCAAAGGGCTGATTACCATCAAGGACATCGAGAAGGCGATCCAGTACCCGAACGCGGCCAAGGACAAGCAGGGACGTCTGCTTTGCGGTGCGGCAGTCGGGGTGTCGGCCGACACGTTTGAACGGGCGGAAGCGCTGGTGAAGGCCGGCGTGGACGTGCTGGTAGTGGATACCGCACACGGCCACTCCGTCAACGTCATCAATACGGTGAAAAAGCTGAGACAAGCCTATCCGGACCTCACCATCGTGGCGGGAAACGTGGCTACCGGAGAGGCGACCCGCGACCTGATCGAAGCAGGCGCCTCCGTGGTAAAAGTAGGGATCGGTCCCGGCTCCATCTGTACCACCCGCGTCGTGGCCGGTATCGGCGTACCGCAGATTACCGCCATTTACGACTGTGCCCGCGTTGCCCGCGAGTACAATATTCCAATTATTGCCGACGGCGGCATCAAATACTCCGGTGACCTGACAAAAGCGATCGGAGCGGGCGCGTCGGCGATCATGATCGGCAGCCTGTTCGCCGGAACCGAGGAAAGCCCGGGCGAATTCGAGATTTACCAAGGCCGCCGGTTCAAGGTGTACCGCGGCATGGGGTCGATCGGCGCGATGAAAGCGGGCAGCAAGGACCGCTACTTCCAGGAAAACGAACAAAAACTGGTTCCGGAAGGCATCGAGGGCCGCGTTCCGTACAAAGGGCCGCTGGCTGACGTTGTCTATCAATTGATCGGCGGACTGCGTGCCGGCATGGGCTACTGCGGGGCCAAAACCATTCAGGACCTGATCGACAACGCCCAGTTCGTCCGAATCACCGGTGCCGGTCTGCGGGAAAGCCACCCGCACGACGTGCAGATTACCAAAGAAGCACCCAACTACTCCATTTCCTAGGACGATCGACGCAAAAACCCCTTTCACGATTGGAAAGGGGTTTTTTTCTAGTCTCCGACACGGACAAACAGGTCGAAACAAGCTTCAAGGAAGGCCTGCTTGTATGGTACACTTACATTTGTGTGCTCATGCCAATCGTGGCGAAGAACGACAGAAACGGGAGAGTGAGTAAAGCAAATGAAACAAAAAAGATGGACAAGGCGATTGATGGGGCTGTTCCTTTCTGTCGCTGTGTTTTTGACCGCGTGGGGCGGCATGGCCGTTGGCGCAGGAGCCGCACAGCCCAACCTGCAGTTGGCGGTTAAATCGGCCATTCTGGTGGAAGCGTCCACGGGCAAGGTGCTGTACAGCAGCAATCCGGACGTGCCGCTGCCGCCGGCCAGCATGAGCAAGATGATGACCGAGTACCTCGTGCTGGAAGCGATTAAACAAAAGAAAATCAAGTGGGACGAAAAGGTCCCGGTAAGCGAATACGCCTTTTACATCGCAAAAATGCCGGATTCCGCCGGCGTCTACCTGAACATGGGCGAGTCCCATACCGTCAAGGATCTGTACAAGGCCATGGCGATCGTGTCCGCCAACGACGCGACCGTGCTGCTTGCGGAAAAAGTGGGCGGCAGCGAAGCCAACTTCGTGGCGATGATGAATAAAAAGGCCAAGGAACTGGGAATGAAAAACACCTCGTTCGTGACGTCGACCGGTTTGCCCACCGACGATCTGGGACCGTACGCACCGCAAACCGAGCAAAAGGAAAACATGATGTCGGCACGCGACTCCGCGATCCTGGCCCGCGCGCTGATTCGCGATTTCCCGGAAGCATTGGAATACTCCAAAATTCCGGTGCTGGCGTTCCGTGAAGGTATGCCAAACGAGATCAAAAAGAAAAACTACAACTGGATGCTTCCCGGACTTCTCAACTACTATCCGGGGGTAGACGGCTTGAAGACCGGCTATACGCAGGCGGCGGGACACTGCTTCACCGGTACGGCAACGCGGGACGACATGCGCCTGATCAGCGTCGTCATGGGGGCAAACGGCGAGACGAAGCGCTTCGAAGAGACCAAAAAGCTGTTGGACTACGGCTTCAGCAACTTCAAGCTGACCAAACAGTTGGAGAAGGGAGCCGCGGTGAAAGGCTATGAAACCGCGCCGGTGAAAAACGGTGTGGACCTGACCGTACCGGCTGTAACGGGCGAAGAGGTAACCGTCCTGACCAAAATCGGCGAGGACACCAAGTTTACGCCGGTCGTGACCTTCCAGGATCTGAATGCGCCGCTGACGAAAGGACAGGTCATCGGGAAAGTGGCCTTTAAAGAAGAAGGGGCAAAGGACAGCGACTACCTGCAGCCGGAGGACGCGGCCAAGGCGGGCGTCAACCTCGTGGCCGGTCAAGATGTGGAGGAAGCGAGCTGGATTCGCCTGTTCTTCCGCAGCATCATCCAGTTTATTAGTAACATTTTCAGCAGCGTCACGGGCAAATAGGTGGTTGTGCCGAAAATCGCACTTCGTTTACAATGGTGAATATTAAGACAACGTTTGCAACAAACGTGCAGATCCTGAGTCCACTTGGGTAGGAGGCAAAAAGCATGGTACAAGTAGGAACGTCCCGCGTTAAAAAAGGTATGGCTGAAATGCAAAAAGGCGGCGTCATCATGGACGTCGTGAATGCCGAACAAGCAAGGATTGCGGAAGCGGCCGGTGCCGTGGCCGTTATGGCACTGGAACGCGTACCGTCTGATATTCGCGCGGCCGGCGGCGTGGCGCGCATGGCTGACCTGGGCATCGTGGAAGAAGTAATGAAAGCCGTATCCATCCCGGTCATGGCCAAGGCACGGATTGGCCACTTCGTTGAAGCGCGCGTGCTCGAGGCGATGGGCGTCGACTACATCGACGAGAGCGAAGTGCTCACTCCTGCCGACGACATGTTCCATATCAACAAAAAAGACTTTACGGTTCCGTTTGTCTGCGGCGCCCGCGATCTCGGCGAAGCACTTCGCCGCATCGGTGAAGGCGCATCCATGATCCGCACCAAAGGGGAGCCGGGTACCGGCAACATCGTGGAAGCGGTTCGCCACATGCGCACGATGCAGGCGCAGATCCGCAAAGTGCAAAGCATGTCCTACGACGAACTGATGGCGGAAGCGAAAAACCTGGGTGCTCCGTACGAACTTCTGGAATACGTTCATAAAAACGGCAAGCTGCCGGTCGTCAACTTCGCCGCCGGCGGTGTGGCTACGCCGTCCGACGCTGCGCTGATGATGCAGCTCGGGGCAGACGGCGTGTTCGTCGGCTCCGGTATCTTCAAATCGGAGAATCCGGAGAAATTTGCCCGCGCCATCGTCGAAGCGACGACGCACTACACCGACTACGATCTGATTGCCCGCGTCTCCAAAGGACTGGGTACGGCTATGCCGGGCATCGAAATCTCCAAACTGCGCGAAGCGGATCGCATGCAAGAGCGCGGCTGGTAAGGTGGACAACATGAAAATTGGCGTACTTGCCCTGCAGGGGGCTGTTGCTGAACACATCCGCATGCTGGAAGAGGTCGGAGCAACAGCGGTCCCGGTGAAAAAAGTGGAAGAGCTCGACGATCTGGACGGTCTGGTGATCCCCGGCGGGGAAAGCACCACGATCAGCAAGTTGATGCACAAATACGGCTTCATGGAAGCCATCCGCCAGTTTGGCGAAGCCAAAAAGCCGATTTTCGGCACATGCGCCGGCGCCATCCTGCTGGCCAACCGCATCAATGGCCAGGAAGACTGCCACCTCGGTCTGATGGACATGAAGGTGGAGCGCAACGCGTTTGGACGTCAAAAGGAGAGCTTTGAAGTCGATCTGCCCGTGGCGGGCATCGCTCCCGATTTTCCGGCTGTCTTCATTCGGGCGCCGTACATCATGGAACTGGGAGAAAACGGTCAGGTGCTGGCGAAGTACGAAGACAAAATCGTCGCCGCCCGCCAAGGCCATTACCTGGCGGCTGCCTTCCACCCGGAACTGACGGAGGATGCGCGCATCCACAAATTCTTCCTCGACATGGTGAAGGAGTACCGGGCCGATAAAGTTCAGGCCTGATCCCACACCGCAGCAAAAACCGGTACCGTCCGTGGTGCCGGTTTTTTTGTCAACCGCCTCCTTTACACAGGTATAGAACCTGTAGTACAGTTAACAATAGAAGTACGGATAAGGAATGCGATGATGAGGCTAGTACTTTGCATGAGCCAGGCCCAGAGAGTCGGTGGCGGGTGAAAACCGATCCGGCGTGCAAAGGAATCCACCTCGGAGTGGCAAAGGTTCAAACTTTGCCCGGAACCGTCCCGTTACGACGGATGAGAGTGGGCAAATGCGGATGGAAACGTACGACGCATTTGTCAACAAGGGTGGCAACGCGGGTATACGACACTCGTCCCTTACAGAGGGGACGGGTGTTTTTTACTGTCCTGCCCGCAGGTGCGTCTGATGCGGGAAGTGTGCCGCAGGAACGCGCGCTTTCCGATCGCCCTGCAAAAAGGGGTTCGACTGGACAAAAGAAGCTTTCCAGTGATCATAGGGATTAGGAGGGATTTCCATGCTTGACGTGAAAGTTTTGCGCAGCGATTTGGAAGAGGTAAAACGCCGGTTGGCACATCGCAACGAAGACATTTCCGCGCTGGACCGGTTTGCCGAAACGGATGAAAAGCGGCGCCAGGTGATTCAAGAAGCGGAATCGTTGAAAAATAAACGAAACACGGTCTCCGAACAGGTGGCGATCATGAAGCGCAACAAGGAAAACGCCGACCACCTGATCGCCGAAATGAAACAGGTAAACGAGCGCATCAAGGCGCTGGACGAAGAACTGCGCCAGTTGGACGAACAATTGGAGCAGATCTTGTTGAGCCTGCCCAATCTGCCGCACGAGAGCGTGCCGATCGGTACGTCGGAAGAAGACAACGTGGTGGCCTGGACCTGGGGCGAACCGCGCCGTTTTGCGTTTGAGCCGAAGCCGCACTGGGAGCTGGCTGCCGATCTGGGCATCCTCGACTTTGAAGCGGCGGCGAAAGTAACCGGCAGCCGGTTTGTCTTTTACAAGGGGCTGGGCGCGCGTCTGGAGCGGGCGCTGATGAACTTCATGCTGGATCTGCATACCGGCGAACACGGCTACGAAGAGATTTTGCCGCCGTACATCGTCAACCGCACCAGCATGACCGGCACCGGCCAGCTTCCCAAATTTGAGGAAGACGCCTTCAAGCTGGAGGGGCCGGATTACTTCCTGATCCCGACAGCCGAGGTGCCGGTGACCAACATGCACCGCGACGAGATTCTCGACGCAGCCGACCTGCCGCTCTATTACGCCGCGTACAGCGCTTGTTTCCGTTCCGAAGCGGGCTCGGCCGGCCGCGATACGCGCGGACTTATTCGCCAGCACCAGTTTAACAAGGTGGAGCTGGTGAAGTTCGTCAAACCGGAAGACTCCTACGACGAGCTGGAAAAACTGGTGAAAAACGCGGAAAAAGTGCTGCAGCTCCTCGGCCTGCCGTACCGCGTGATGAGCATGTGCACCGGCGATCTAGGGTTTACCGCCGCGAAAAAGTACGACCTGGAGGTATGGATCCCGAGCTACAACACCTATCGGGAAATCTCCTCGTGTTCCAACTTTGAGGACTTCCAGGCGCGCCGGGCCAACATCCGGTTCCGCCGCGACGCGAAGAGCAAGCCGGAGTTCGTCCATACGCTCAACGGCTCCGGTCTGGCAATCGGCCGCACCGTGGCCGCTCTGCTGGAAAACTACCAGCAGGAGGACGGCTCCATCGTCATTCCGGAAGTACTGCGTCCGTACCTGGGCGGCCTGGAAAAGATCGCGCCGAAGGAAAGCCGCTGACGGTGTGCGGTGCACAGACAACCAGCATAGGGAAAAACGGCTCTCTGTCCACGGGATGGAGAGCCGTTTTTGTTTGTGACATCAGCGGCGGAATTTTTTGAAAATGCTGTTGCTTTGTACGAATCTCTGTTATATAATAACAACAAAACAGTTGAGTATTGTATTAATACAGGAATGGAGGGAACGATAATGAACTGCTCTCGGTGTGAAGGAAACGGCGAACAAAATTGTCCGCAGTGCGGCGGGGCCGGTTATGACGAGCACGGGGTGGCGTGCCATCATTGTCACGGTGACGGCTGTGTAAGCTGCAGCCACTGCAGCGGCAGCGGGTATCTGGATTAAGGTCATTTTTTTTGCTGGTGCTGTACTATAATAGTCTGCATCATTTGTCGTCTGTATCATAATAACGTTCCGGTTCAGGAGAGGAGGAACCTGCTTTGACTACGCTGCACACCAACCATTACCCTGCCGAAGTGACCATCACCGGCGAGCTGCCGCCGCAGTATGGGGAAATTCTCACCCCCGACGCGATTCGATTCTTGATCAAGCTGGAGCGGGCGTTTGGCGAGAGGCGGCGGGACCTGTTGAAACAGCGGAGCAAACGGCAGGAGGAGATTGACTGCGGGAAGCTGCCCGATTTTTTGCCCGAGACCGCCCACATTCGCAAGGCTGATTGGACAGTGGCTCCCCTGCCGCCCGACCTGCAGGACCGCCGGGTGGAAATTACCGGTCCGGCCGGCGACCGCAAGATGGTGATCAACGCGCTCAACTCGGGAGCCCGGATGTTTATGGCCGATTTTGAAGACGCCAACTCGCCGACATGGGCCAACACGATCCAGGGACAAATCAACATGCGGGATGCGGTGAGACGCACCATTTCCTACACCAGTCCGGAAGGCAAGCAGTACGCGCTGAAGGACAAAACGGCTGTGCTGATCGTCCGTCCGCGCGGCTGGCATCTGGAGGAGAAACACGTGCTGCTGGATGGGCAGCCGCTCTCCGGCAGTCTGTTTGACTTCGGGCTGTATTTCTTCCACAACGCCCATGTCTTGCGGGAAAACGGATCGGGCCCGTACTTTTACCTGCCCAAACTGGAGAACCACCTGGAAGCCCGGCTGTGGAACGACGTCTTCCTGTTCGCCCAGGACGAACTGGGGATTCCGCGCGGCACGATCAAGGCGACGGTGTTGATCGAAACGATCCTGGCCGCGTTTGAAATGGATGAAATCCTGTACGAGCTGCGGGAGCACAGCGCCGGACTCAACTGCGGCCGTTGGGACTACATTTTCAGCTACATCAAAAAACTGCGCAACCAGCCCGATGTCATCCTCCCCGACCGCGCTTTGGTGACGATGACGGTGCCGTTCATGCGGGCGTATACCACGCTTGCGGTCAAGACGTGCCACAAGCGGCAGGCGCCCTGCATCGGGGGAATGGCGGCGCAAATCCCGGTGAAAAACGATCCGGTCAAAAACGAAGAGGCGCTGGCCAAGGTGCGGGCCGACAAGGAGCGGGAAGCCTACGACGGCCATGACGGCACGTGGGTGGCCCACCCCGGATTGGTGCCGGTGGCGATGGAAGTGTTCGACCGCCTGATGCCGGAAGCCAACCAGATCTGGTACAAGCGGGAGGATGTGCAGGTCACGGCGGCCGATCTGCTGGCAGTGCCGGAAGGGCCGATTACGGAAGAGGGGGTGCGGACCAACATCAGCGTCGGCATCCAGTACATCGAAGCCTGGCTGCGCGGCCACGGCGCCGTGCCGATCAACAACCTGATGGAAGACGCGGCTACGGCGGAAATTTCCCGCGCCCAGGTCTGGCAGTGGATTCGCCACCGCCGGGGCGTGCTGCCGGACGGGAGGAAGATTACCGCCGGACTGGTCAAACAGTGGTTGAGCGAGGAACTGCAAACGTTGAAACAAGCCATCGGCCGGGAACGGTACGAGAGCGGCAAATACCAGTTGGCGGGCGAATTGTTTCTGCGGCTGGTGACGGCTGACGAATTCGAAGAGTTCTTGACCATCCCGGGCTATGGCTATCTTGAATAAAAAAAGGAGTGGAAGAGGATGAACAAGCAAGAGGCGATCAGACAGTTGGAGGAAAGCTGGAAGGCGGAGCGCTGGAAGGGAATTGTCCGCCCGTATACGGCAGAGGACGTCGTCCGGCTGCGCGGTTCGGTGCAGATTGAACATACCTTGGCGAGATTGGGGGCGGAGCGGCTGTGGCACCTGCTCAACACGGAACACCACATCAAGGCGCTGGGGGCCCTCACCGGCAACCAGGCGATCCAGCAGGTGAAAGCGGGCTTGAAAGCCATCTACCTGAGCGGCTGGCAGGTAGCGGCCGACGCCAACCTGGCCGGGCACATGTACCCCGATCAGAGCTTGTATCCGGCCAACAGCGTTCCCCAGGTGGTCAAGCGGATCAATCAGGCGCTCCAGCGCGCCGACCAGATCCAGCAGGCGGAAGGGACCGGCGACATCTACTGGTTTGCGCCGATCGTGGCTGACGCGGAAGCGGGCTTCGGCGGACCGCTCAACGTGTTTGAGCTGATGAAAGGCATGATCGAAGCGGGAGCCGCCGGCGTTCACTTCGAAGACCAGTTGGCTTCGGAGAAAAAGTGCGGCCACATGGGCGGCAAAGTGCTGATTCCCACGCAGTCGGCCGTCCGCAATCTGGTCGCAGCCCGCTTTGCCGCTGATGTGATGGGCGTGCCGACCGTGATCGTCGCCCGCACGGATGCCAACGGCGCCTTTTTGATCACCAGCGACATCGACGACCGCGACAAGCCGTTCCTCACCGGCGAGCGCACACCCGAAGGATTCTTCCGCATGCGCGGCGGGCTGGACGCGGCCATCGCCCGCGGCCTCAGCTACGCGCCGTACGCTGATCTGATCTGGTGCGAAACCTCGGAGCCGAACATGGAGGAAGCACGCCGGTTCGCGGAAGCGATCCACGCGCAATTCCCGGGGAAATTGCTCGCGTACAACTGCTCCCCGTCGTTCAACTGGAAAAAGAAGCTGGATGAAGATTCCATCGCCCGCTTCCAGGATGAACTGGGCGAGATGGGCTACAAGTTTCAGTTCGTCACTCTGGCCGGCTTCCATACGCTCAACCACAGCATGTTTGAGCTGGCCCGGGGCTACCGCGAGCGCGGCATGGCCGCCTACTCCGAGCTGCAGCAGGCGGAGTTCGCGAGCGAGGCGTACGGCTATACCGCGACCCGCCACCAACGGGAGGTCGGCACCGGCTACTTCGACGAAGTGGCACAGGTGATCGCCGGCGGCACCTCTTCGACCACGGCCTTGAAAGGCTCCACCGAGGAAGAGCAGTTTACCCATAGCTGATGAAACGGAGGACCGGGGCATTGTCCCTGGTCCTCCCATTTGCAAAAAGTCGTCATCCTTCATATAATTAAGGTAGGTGCATTACGTCCTCGTAGCTCAGCAGGATAGAGCAGCAGTTTCCTAAACTGCGTGTCGGAGGTTCGAGTCCTCTCGGGGACGCCATAAAAACCGCGCGATGGCGCGGTTTTTTCTCTTTTTACGGATTGTGCTGCTGCAGAAATAGGAGGTTCCATGCAAAGGATTCGATACCCATTGTCGAAGGGACGGCGATTTGTGATACCATAAAAATGTATGCAGGGTACATTAATTTGCGTAAACAAAAAAGGGCCAAGAGCGTTGCCGCGCTCCGGCCCTGTACAATAGACGTTCCCCACAAGGGGGGCGGCTCAGTACAACGACGAAGTGACCGCCTGGGACTTCATCGGCATTCACGCACGCGTTAAAGGTCAAACGTAATTTTTACCGTTTTAGTGGGCTTGTCTTGTTGCTTCCACTTGGCAAGGGTCGTGAAAGAATGGTCTCTTGTATATCCTACATCAGCATAGAGATCGCCCGTCTTGGAGGAAAATGTGGTAATCCGAAAGCGTGACATTTCTTGTTCACGCTGCGTTGGATCCAATTGTTCCAAGAACTGATTGATAGGCGGTATTTGCCTGATTGGTAGTTTGACCTCTTTTTCGTTAAAGACAATGCTGATTTATTCCCTTTTTCTTCCTGTTTTTCCATTTGTGGGTGACTGTTGTGGAGATGGCTGAGCACCCCCATAGAATCCAAACAGGCATCGCCAGAATGACACTAAGACTGATCATTTTTTTCATCATGAAAGTTCCTCCTTGGGTTGTAAAAACAGACGAGTTTTCTTCTTTCTTGTAATGAATCTGAAAGGAAAACGTATATGGCTATCTCACGGGATGATCCAGTTCCACTTTGGCCGAGACACACTGCAACCTTTATTAACCCCTTGATTGTAGCGTATGGCGCAGGTATTCCACTACAAAAAACTGGCAATATTTTATTAAGAATTCACACAATTTTAACATCGGGCTTATTCATTGCTCCCATTTATGAGATACAATGAAAATGACTACCGTGAGAAGAAAGGGGTATACTCATTGAACTTGGTATTGACCGAAAGACAATGTCGAGTATGTCAGGTTCGTCTAACGGAGTACGAAATTGAAAATAACAATGAGCTTTGCATGGATTGTTATAAAGAAAACCGTGAAGATACAGGAACGAAAACGGACCTGGGCAAAAAACCGTCTCTCTGATGGGAGACGGTTTTTTCGTGGCGTCCAATCCGTGTATGGGCGGTTTGGGTTGAGAAGAAAGGCGGCTTCAGTCGGGGAAGAACGCGTCGGTTTTTTCCGTGTCAAAAGCGGCATCGCTTCAAACAAACGCGCCGCTTTTTCCATGACAGGGTAGGGACGAACAGGCAGCCCTTTCCCGGCAGGCCGCTTTACGGAACAGGTGTCGGGGGCTGCTGCGGGACCAACTGATCCAGGCTCTTGAATTCGTACCCCTGCTTGCGCGCCTCGTCGATGATTGCGCCCAGCGCTTCCGCGTTGTCGCGGGAGACGGCGTGCAGCAGGATGACGGCACCCGGGTGAAGCTGCGAGATGACGTTGTCGTACGCGTACCGCCAGCCTCTCTGCACCTTGGTGTCCCAGTCTTTGTAGGCAATCGACCAGAAGACGCTGGTATAGCCCAACTCCTTGCAGGCGGCAAGGGAGCGGTCGCTGAAAATTCCTCGGGGGGGACGCAAAAAGCGCATCTCTTTTTGACCAGCGATCCGGGCAACTTCCGTCTGTACTTTTTCCAACTCCTCCCTGATGCGGGCGTTGGGGATTGTCGTCATGTCGGGGTGGCTCCAGGAGTGGTTTCCGATGAGATGCCCTTCGTCCGCCATCCGTTTAACCAGTTCCGGCTGGTCCTTCACGTAATGTCCGGTCACAAAAAAAATGGCCGGCACCTTTTTGGCCTTGAGCGTGTCCAAAATTTGCCCCGTGTAGCCGTTTTCGTACCCGTTGTCAAAGGTAAGAAACAGTTCTTTTTTGGTCGTATCCCCCAAAAAGATGGCCCCGTGCTTCTCCACAACGGACTTGAATCCTTCCTGGTCGATGGAAGGAAGCTGGCCGTCCCTGCTCTTTTTAAAGCCAAAATGGTACGCCGTATCCGGATGGGCAGCCGCATGTGCCGTAACGATGGTAACGAGCAGCAAGACAGCGGAAAGAATGGTGAAGCGCTTCATGGTAACCCGCCCTCCTTTGTGACAATAGGCTTCCCGTTTTCTCCTAGCGATATTGTCCCAACAATGTTGGGAAGTTATGTACCGTACCGCGACAAGGCTCTTCGGGAAAGGAACAGCGCGGTGCCACAAACAAAGCGGCCTTCCCCTGCCGCATGGACCGGGAAGGCCGGACGTCCTCAAGCCTCCTCCCAGGGAACGGGACGGGGGGCCGGAATGGGATACTGCTCGGAGCGATCGGGGGTTCCGGCTCGGGTCTTGTCAACGGAACCGACCGGAACCTTGTCTTCCACTTCAAAAATGGCCTTGGCCCTGTCCTTTTGGCCGGGCATGGAGCACTCACCTCCTGACGTTTCCATTCACTAGCATGCCGATCCGCAGGGGGCGGCATACGGGCGGGGGAACGGCCGCGTTTTCCGGCCCCATTTGAAATGGGCTGCAGCCGTAGACGGCAAACGTCATGCCCGCCATTACGGGAATCGACTACACGGCCCATTCCGCCCGATTGTTACAGTCCAGGTTTTGATGCAAGTAAAAAAGAGCGGTATACTGAATGGAGAATGAGGTGATTTCCATGAAGCAGTCTTCTCTGTGCCCGAAGTTTGAAAAAGCCATGCATCTGCTCGGCAAGCGTTGGACAGGGCTGATCTTGCACCAGCTTCTTTCGGGACCGCAGCGTTTTTGTGCGATTGAAGAGGCGCTTCCGATCAGCGGCAGGCTTTTGTCGGAACGGCTGAAGGATTTGGAGAAGGAAGGACTCGTACATCGGGAGGTCTATACGGATTCCGCTCCGGTGAGGGTGGAATATTCGCTTACGGATAAAGGACGCGCACTGGAACCGATCATCAAAGGCGTCGAGAAATGGGCACAAATGTGGATCGAACTGGATCAGGAAGCAGCCAACTGAATGGACCACAAACAAAGCGCCGGACATGTGTTCGGCGCTGATTTATTGGAAAGGACCGCGTCTTTTCGTGCGGGGACGCTTCCCGTAATGGGACATGTTTCGGACATGCTCCGGCGGCAGAGCGGATCTCAAGCGGGACGCGGGCCCCTGCCGTGGAGGCCGGCGACAAACTGGCGGTGCAGGCGTTCGCTGATGATGCGGCGGCGAATCTGGGCGAGCCGTTTTTCGGCGAGCTGCCGGGTCACTCCAAACTCCTGGGCCAGCAAGCAGGCCGGATGGGTCTGGCAGTCGGTGAGTCTCAACTTGGATACCATGAAAAACGGCAGGGCCGCGTAAAGCTGAAACTGCGAAGCCTGAGCCTCCTGCAGGTCGCGGAACGATTTTCTCATCTCAAGCTGTTTCCCGGTGTGACCGCGCAAAATGTGACCCAGCTCATGAAAAAACTGTTCCCGCTGGACCGGCCTGGGCAGGGCGGAATTGATCGTGATGCAGCGGTAGCGGCCGGCTTCGTACCGCATCGACGGGCAAGGGCGGTACACAAGATCAATGCCGAGGGCGTCGGCGACCGCTTCCTCGCGCAGATCTCCCGCATGCCGCATCCCCAGTTCGGCATAAAAAGCGCCCACCCATTTTTCCAGATCCGTTTGTTTGTAATCGCGGAGCATGTTCATTCCCCCTTTTTGCAAAAGAACATATGTTCGGTTTTGCGACAAAAAGAAAATGCCGTGCACGGGACGGGACAGGTGTTCGGAATGGCACGTCCTGCCCCTGCCGGTCATTGTTTGTCCGACTGTCGGGCTTTCCACCGCAAATAGTCGATGTGCTTTTTCACTTCTTCAATCTCGGATGGGCTCAATCCCTCCAAGTCAAAGAACGAAATATGCTCCTCCGGGTTTTTCCGGGTTCCCCACGACGGTGTCGGGTCATCCGTTTTGCCGAGGAGGAAATCGGCGGAGACGTTGAACACATCGGCAGCTTTCGAGAGCAGATGGTTGTCCACGCTCTTTTTCTCACCCGACTCAATCCGCGAGAGCACCGTGTTGTGAATCTGCAATTTTTCGGCCAATTGGATTTGGGACCACCGCCTTTGTTCCCGGAGCCATTTGATCCGTTGACCGACTGTTGACATCATTCGTCACAACCTTTCCGCTATGGCAATAATCATTCTAACAATTTTCCATAACGGAAAACACAACTTTGTTAATTTGACAAAGAACATGTTGACTTTGTGAAAATTGAAACGGTATGATAATGGTTAAGAATTTGCTGATTTGGCAAATAAAGGGGGATGCCGATTGGACAGGGTCAACCTGGAGTTCATCGCAAGACGACGGCTCGAAACGGGGATCACGTTGCAGGACATGGCGGAATCGCTGGGCTTCAAGAACGCGTCTACCTACCTGAAGTACGAAAAGGGCGAGTACGACTTCAAGGCGAACCATCTGCCGGTATTGGCCAGAAAGCTGAAATGCGAACTGCGCGACTTGTTTCAGTGTTTGATTTTGCTGATATGACAAAAAAAGAGGCGAGCAGATCACAGAACGATACGGCGAGAGATCGGTCGGGGGGGAAAGAGGTGGAAGCCCGGGAAGCCAATAAACGGCAGTTGGAAATCTGGAAAAAGACACTGGCGTACGAGCTTGCGATGATGGAGCCCCAAAGCGTTCCTGCCTGCCAGGATTTTCTCCGGCGCTTGGAGTCGTTTGAGCGGGAACTGCAAAGGGAGAGCGAAGCGGCGCTGACCGCCCCGTTTGCCGGGCGGGTGCCGTGATGAAGAAAAGCGGTTTCCCCGAACGGAAGTGCCCGCGGGGAAACCGCTTCGTTGTGCTGCCTGGCGTTACCGCAGGACCGATGCGGCCATCCGCACATAGGTATGCCGTTTTCCGCGTACGGCGATGGAGTAGTGCATGATGTTTTCCGGGATGGCGATGCCGGTGTAGCCAGCGTCGCCGATGTGATACAGATCGGCCCCGGCCATTTTGCTGTTCAGCGCGATCTGGCGAATGGTCGCCTCGTCCGCCCCTTCCTGGCTGGTGCCGGTGGCCAGCAGGGCCAGCGCGCCGTGGCGGTGGACCCGATCGACCATGGCTTTGGCCGCATCAAGCGTGATGCCGGGAATGGTGCCGGGCGAGGGGAGCAGGATGATGTCCGCCCCCGCTTCGATAAATCCGACGATCGTCTGCTCTCCCACCAAATCGCCGCCGGCTTCATCTGCTACGCCAGCGCCGTGCATTTTCCCGGCCATGATCAACATGTCTTCGCCCATGACTTCACGGGCGGTGCGGATCGCCTGCCCGATTTCCCGGTTGGTCACTCCGGTCTTGGGGTTGCCGGTCAGGCAGAGGAAGTCAAATCCGAGCTGTTTCGCCTCGGCAAAGGTCTCCGCCGAGGCCAGCCGCCCTGGGGGCAGGGTGAGCAGTTGTTCCGCCGGTCTGGCCTGTGGATCGACCGGTTCCAGATTGAGGCCGACGGGACGTCCGATGAGCCGTTTTAGCTCGTGTACCGTCTCATCGGGTGCGGAGGCGGTCAGTCCCTCCACGTGTGGCTGAAACGCGTCAAAGAAATTGAGCAGGATCATGTCGGCTCCAAAGGCGGCGGCCAGTTCCGCGTTGGTGACGCTGGGGTAGAGCGGGGCGACGGCGGAGATCACCTCGGCCACCAGCACCCGCCCTTCCGAGGCCTTGATCGCCTGCTTCAAATCCTGCCCGGTCATCTGCGAAAAATCGGAAGCAGTGCAGTCCAACAATCGTTTCATCGTCTTCCTCCCTGTGACAACAATGTCGTGCCGACATAAAGCAGCCCACCCGGCGCGGCAGGGCGCGGCCGGGTGGGAAAGTGCATCGTCGTCTGGCGAGCGTCGATACGGGGCTTACATCTTTTTGATTTCGTCCTTCAGCGCTTCCGACTGGGGACCGAAGACGACCTGTACGCTGCCCTGCCCCAGTTTCATTACGCCGGCCGCCCCGAGATCGCGCAGGCCTTTTTCGTTGACGACCTTGTCATCCTTCAAGACCAGCCGCAGGCGGGTGATGCACGCGTCCACGCTGACGATGTTTTCCTTGCCCCCGATGAGGGCCAGCACTTTTTGCGCCTTTTCCTGCATCGTGCCGCTGCCGGACGCTTGGGCTGCCGTCCCCTCTTCGTCGTCTTCGCGGCCCGGCGTCTTCAGGTTCAGCTTGACGATCAGGAAGCGGAACAGGAAGTAGTAAACCGCGGCGAATGCCAGGCCGACCGGAATGATCAGCAGCGCGTTGGTCGACAGATGGAAGTTGACCAGATAATCGATGAGACCCGCGGAGAAGCCAAAGCCGTGTTTGATGCCCAGGGCGTACACAACATAGCCGGAAATACCCGTCAGGACGGCGTGAACCACATAGAGTACGGGAGCCACAAACATGAACGCGAATTCAATCGGCTCCGTAATCCCTGTCAGGAAGGAAGCCAGGGCCGAGCTCAGGAAGATGGCGGCGACGGCTTTCCGCTTTTCCGGTTTTGCCGTGTGGATAATGGCGAAAGCACCTGCGGGCAGGGCAAACATCATGATCGGGAAGAAGCCGGTCATGAACATGCCGGCCGATTTGTCACCGGCAAAGAAGCGCCACAGGTCGCCGTGAACCACTTTTCCGGCGGCATCGGTAAAACTGCCGATTTGGAACCAGGCGATGGCGTTGAGCACGTGGTGCAGGCCAAACGGGATGAGCAGACGGTTGCAGAAGCCAAAGATGGCCGCGCCGATGCCGCCCAGCCCGACGACCCAGTTCCCGAAGGCGTCCAATACGGATTGAATCGGTCCCCAGACGCAGCCGATGACGATCCCGATAACCACCATGAACAGAGAGGTCACGATCGGAACAAACCGCTTGCCGCTGAAGAAACCGAGCCAATCAGGCATCTTGACGTCGCGGTACTTGTTGTAACAGTAAGCCGCTACACCGCCGGCCAAAAATCCGCCGAGAACGCCCATGTTCAGTTCCACCTTGTCATCGATGAACGGCATGGCGGCGGGCACTTTGGCCAGTACCCCCACCAGCACCTGGTAAGCCAAGACCGCCGCCAGGGCGGCAATCGCGTCCCCCGCAAAACCAATGGCGACACCCACCGCAAAAATCAAGGCCAGGTTACCGAGAATCGCAGTGCCGCCGGCATTGAGGAAGGGAGCGACGTACGTGTTCAGAAAGCCGCCCACTGTGGATCCGAGCGGGATGTTCTTCTCGTAGTCGAGAAGACCGATGGACACCAGCAGCGCCGCTGCCGGCAGGACGGCTACCGGGAGCATGAGCGCTTTCCCGAGCCTTTGCAGAAAAGCAAGCATAGAGAAAACCTCCTTGGGATGAAAGTGATATTCAGAAAGCCGCTCTCCGGCGGAGTTCAGAAAGGAGCGATAAAATAAGGACACAGCCGGAGAGTGACTCGTCTGACGAATGGAGAATAACAGATGAAAACGTTTGCAAACTGGTGACGGCAAAACCGGTGATTCGGTTTTGCCTTTCAGTTAACGGGATACCTCTTCTGCCGTGGACAGATAGAGCGTGTTCCACGGAGGATATACCTGTTACACCTTACATTCTTTGTCGAAAAGCTCCTTGATGGCGGCGGCCACTTCTTCCTCGTCGGCGCCGTCTACCTGTACGGTCAGCACGTCGCCCTGTGCGGCTCCCAGCGTCATGACGCTGAGGATGCTGCGGCCGTCCACCTGTTTGTCTCCTTTGGCCAGCGTGACGGTCGACCGGGATTGAGAGGCCCGGCTCACCAGCAGGGCTGCCGGGCGGGCGTGCAGCCCGCCTTCCGCCGTGACGGTTACCTGAAACTGAATCATGCTGTGCCTCCTTTTACCACGACGTTCATCAGAGGCTCCTGACCGGCATGCACGTTGGGCGGGGCGACCACCTGTTTCTCGGCGACCACATCGCCGTTGGTGATGACCACGGGCGTCACCGTGGCGCATCCTGCCTGCCGGATCGTTTCCAGTTGAAATTCGATCAGCTTGTCGCCGGCTTTTACCTGATCGCCGACGGCCACAAACGGCGTAAACCCTTTCCCTTTCAATTTCACCGTATCAATGCCGATGTGCATGAGAATCTCCAGGCCGCTGTCGCTGGTCAGGGCGATGGCGTGATGGGTAGGGAACAGATGGGTCACTTTCCCGTCGACGGGGGAGACGAGCACTCCTTCGGTCGGATCGATCGCTACGCCGTCGCCGACAACCTGCTGCGCGAAGACCGGGTCGGGCACTTCGCTCAACGGCACCACCACGCCCGTCAAGGGGGCCAGGATCGTCACTTCTTGCTGCTTTTTTTTGCGGGAAAACAAACTGCGTAACATAAGCTCCTCCTTTTGCGTCTGCTGTACGAAAAAAGGCATGAACGGGGAATCCATGCGGCATTCTTGCTATGTCCGCATGCTCTCACCGCTCATGCCTAGTCGAACTAGTAACACGCAGGTATTGATTCTGTTCATTCGCAGGGCTGCTGGGTCAGCCGGAACACGTGCATCGCCATGTACCCGATCTCATCTTCGGGTACGTTCATCTCCAGCCGCTTCGAGATGTGCCGGGCCAATTCCTCGGCCACGGCATAGGCCTCCGGAGCGGTCTCCTTCAACCGGTCCAACAGCGGGTTGTGAATCGATTTCTGCTGCCGGATCCGTTCGCAGGCAAACCGCAGATGTGTAATGAGGCGGACGTAATCGATCGTGTTGCGTTCGATGGATCTGCCCGTCCGCTCCTCGATAATGCCGACCAGCTCGGTGATGATGTTGGTGAATTGGACCGCTTTGCTCACCGGCATATAGCTGACGGCGGAATGGATGTGCAGGGCCAGAAAGCCGATCTCGCTCTCCGGTATCTCCAGGGAAAACGCCGATTTGATCATCTCGGCCGCTCGTTTGGCCAACGCGTATTCCTTGCTGTACAACGTCTGTATCTCAAACAGGAACGGGTTCACGATTTCCATGCCGTTGCGCAGGCGGTAAATAGCAAACTGGATGTGATCCGGCAGGGCGACATGGACGTGTTCGTTTACGTGCGGCGTGATTTCCTTGGCAATCAGGGCAATGATTTCTTCGGCGATCCCTACTACGGCCGAGTCCACCTGGCTGAGCAGGGTCCGGTACTGCTGCTGGTGGTTTTCATTTTCCAAGCGGAAGCGTTTTTCGACACGTGCGTCGTGGGGAAGGATGGTGTTCCCGGGTTTGGTGCCGAAGCCGATGCCTTTTCCGAACAGCACAATCTCCTGGCCGGAGCCGGGTTCTTCGACGAGAACGACGTTGTGGTTCAGAACGCGCGTGATCGTATACGGTTTTTCCTGTTCACGAGACACCCGTTACCACCCACCTTACCAACAAAGAAAGAGCTGAAAAAACCTTTTTTGGGTAAAAAAAGATCTTCTCAGCTCATGCCTGCATTACCAGTAACACGCTTATGTGAAAACGCTTCACTCCATTTTCATGATAACGCACCGGATTGCCGTTGTCAATCATGCAGGGAAAAGACGCGGGCGAAGCGAAATCGTTCCCTGCCGCACAAAAAAGGCGGAAGGCTGGGCAGCGTTCCGCGAAGGGTGTTTCCTATCTGGTAAACTTGTCAGCAATGGTGGAAGCGCAATACGCGTATGGTTTGATTTCCGCCCGGAAGTGGTTGGTTCTTGCTAGACTTAGCAATGACTGGATAAACTTACGGGTAGGACCGTTTTTGCCGATGTCAAAATGCAGGCTGATGGGGATGTCGATATTGCGTTCACGCAGATAGTGGCGCAGTTCGGAAGCCAACCCCACGGCGTAAAACGCCTCCTGGAAAATGCGCTGCTGAAGCGAGGAATAATGCCGTTCCTGAAACGTATGGTAAAAAAACTTGCCGCCGCGACCGTGACGGATCAGCGTGATGACGATGGCAAAGGACGTGCCGCGGTTCCGCAGTTTCGAGTCGGCGCCGACAATGATTTCGTACGTCCCGGCTGTCGAGGATACGGTTTGCTCGATGTTGGAAAAGACGGCTGCCTTGTCCAGAAGCCCGATCGTCGGACTGTGAAACCGGTCGAACAGGACGGGGCTAACAGGGGTTACTCCCACTCACATCCCCCCTCACAGAGGTTGTATACATTCGTGCGCTTACACTGTTAATGTATGTAAACACAAAGAGAGTATGTGAATGGAAGGAGACGAAACCTCGCGCGGAACTCGGCGTTCTTTCCGGAGACGCGGAGAGAGACGGTCGAGGCGGCGGATTGGTTGGGCGATTACAGGGCAGGCGGCTCCATGCCCATCTGGCTCCATTCTTCGCGTGCGGGTCCGTACACGCCCGGCACGCGAAGACCGGCCTGGCGCATGAGGACGGTCATCTGTCCGCGGTGATGGACCATGTGCAGGATCAGCAGGTACAGGGTGAGGCCGTTTGGCCATTGCTCGCCGTACATCTCGCGCACTTCCTGCAGGGTGGCGTCGCTCCATTGGGACTGGATGGCTTCTACAAAAGAAGCGCTGGTTTTGCGCCACGCTTCGGCGATGTCGCGGGCGGAGGACGGCACGGGCTGGTGCTCGTCGGCCGCTTCAAATTGCAGGCCGGTGCGGGACATCATTTCGTGAACGGTGGTCACGATGTGCCAAGCGATCCGGCCCAGCGTGCGATCTTCGGCAGTGACGCGCTGCTGCAGGGACTCGTCGGTACAGGCGTCGAGAATCCGCTGGGTCGCCTGCGCCTCGTTTTCCCATACCTGGACAAAAGACGAAATGCTTGAAAACATGAAAAACCCTCCCTCAATAAAGTGATAGGAACATTTGTTCTCTATTATACTCCAGGTTGGCAGGTTTTATCCAGTTCCTTTCTGTAAAAAAAAAGAAGGAGGTTTGGTAACGATGATGAACAAGTACCTGCCCCAGGTGGAAGAAAACCGGAAAGCGTCCTACGAGGTGGACCCGGTCTTCCTCAATCGCTGGTCGCCCCGTTCATTCAAGCAGGACCCGGTTCCCGACGAGGTTTTGTTCAGCCTGTTTGAAGCGGCGCGCTGGGCACCATCGGCCAGCAACGAACAGCCCTGGCGGTTTATCCTGGCCCGCAGCCGGGAGGATAAGGAGCGCTTTTACCCGTTCATCGCGGACGGCAACCGCGTCTGGTGCGAAAAAGCGCCGGTGCTGGCCCTGATCCTGTCCAAAACGGTCAACGTCAAGGGAGCGCACAACCGGGCCCATGCGTTTGATGCCGGCGCGGCATGGGGATACCTGGCCCTGGAGGCAACCCGGCGCGGCCTGATTACCCACGCGATGGGCGGCTTTGACCCGGACAAGGCGCGCGAAGTGCTGGGCGTGCCGGACGAATACGAGCTGCACGCGGTAATCGCCATCGGCTACCAAGGGGAAAAGGACGCGCTGCCCGAGCATTTGCAGGAGCGGGAAAAACCGTCGGGACGCCGGGAACTGTCCGAGACTGTGTTTGAAGGGGTATTTGGACGCACGTGATGGAGATGCAGGAACACGAGACATACATGAGAGCCGCGATGGAAGAGGCGAAAAAGGCGGCGGCCATCGGCGAGGTGCCGATCGGGGCGGTCATCGTGCGCGGCGGGGAAATCGTCGGACGCGGCTACAATCTGCGGGAGACGCAAAAAGATCCCACCCTGCACGCGGAGATGATCGCCATCCGGGAGGCCAGCGCCCGGCTCGGCGGATGGCGGCTGATTGGCTGCACGCTGTACGTGACGCTGGAGCCGTGTCCGATGTGTGCGGGAGCGATTGTGCAGAGCCGCATCGAGCAGGTGGTGTACGGGGCCCGCGACCCGAAGGCAGGATGCGCGGGCACCTTGATGAACCTGCTGGATGAGCCGCGATTCAACCACCAGGTGCCGGTAGTGGAGGGCGTGCTCGCGGAGGAGTGCGGCCAGATGCTGAAAGACTTTTTTCGCGGTCTGCGGAAGAAAAAACAGCCCGGTCAGGATTGAACCGGGCTGTCCTTCTGGATATGGCGGCGAAGTTGTTCCAATTCTTCCTCGCTCAATTCCCGGAATTCCCCGGGTAAAAGCGTCGTGTCGAGATGAAGCGGCCCCATGCGGACACGCTGCAGGTAGACCACCTGCAGGCCAAACGCGGCAAACATCCGCTTCACCTGGTGAAATTTCCCTTCCATGATCGTGACCCTGACTTCCGAGACGTCGCCGGAGGAGAGAATCTCCAGCTTGGCCGGCAGGGTCGTAAAGTCCTCCAGCTCGACGCCCCGGGCGAACGCCTCCACGTGCTGGTCGGTGACGCGGCCCTGGATGCGGGCGAAGTACTCCTTTTCCACCTTCTTTTTCGGCGACAGCAGGTTGTGGGAGAGCTGTCCGTCGTTGGTCAGGAGCAGCAGCCCTTCCGTGTCGATGTCCAGCCGGCCGACCGGGTGTACCTTGTGGCCCCACTCGTACGGCAGGAGATCCACCACCGTCTCGTGCAGGTTGTCTTCCGTGGCGGAGACGACGCCGGGCGGCTTGTTCAGCATGATGTACAGCCAGCGCTTGTAGTTGAGCGGTTCCCCCTCGACCGTGATCTCCTGCTCTTCCGGTATCACGTGCATGCCGGGATCAGTGGCGACGGAGCCGTCCACTTCCACCAGCCCTTGCTTCACCAGTTGCTTCACTTCCTTGCGCGTCCCCAATCCCATGTTGGCGAGGACCTTGTCCAAACGCTCTCGCTTCAATTGAATTCCCCGTTTCTCATCGTTTTCGCTGTGCTGTTACTATATTGGCCCAACGCCGACGGCAAATCAAGGGGTGGCATGGATTTACTCTTGCGCTTTGGACGATCTTTTGCTATATTTAATTTTGTTTCAAGCACACAGTGGAGAGATACCCAAGTGGTCATAAGGGGACGCACTCGAAATGCGTTAGGCGTCGTGAGGCGTGCGTGGGTTCGAATCCCACTCTCTCCGCCATACAGATTGCAAGCTAAGCACAGGTTGGCAGTATCGTCCAGCTTGTGCTTTTTATTTTTGCGGCAGATTAACAAATTGCCGTGATTTTTTCTATTTTGTAACTGTTATCCAGATGAAAGGAGATAAAATGGAATTGCATGCCGAATCGGAGAGCTCCATTTATTGTTCGGAGCTCTTTTTCACTACCAGTACGAGGTGAAGCACGATGAAGAGAAAACTCCTGTTTGGATGCCTTGTTGTTTTCCTATTCGCCACGATTGCGTTGGACACCATCAAGAAGTCGCCTGTTGAAATAGTGGAAGCTGCTATTGATAAAGTGAGAACCGGTGATGTGCAGCGTTCACAATTGAAACAAGAAGATATTGATAAGATTCGTTCATTTTATCAATTTGCCGATGAAGAAAAACTTGGCCGCCCCAGAGTCGAGGTGAAAGAGGTAACAAATTCAGGAGACGAAGCGCAGGTATTGGCAGCTTTTGAGATCATCGACTATGATCACCACAATCAAATCCGTGCCATTTATGCCGGAAATCTGGTGTTCACATTGCGTAACGTATTCTTTCTTGCATGGGAAGTACAGGGGGTTGAAGTGAAGAGAAAAATGGAGGCGCAATAATGTTTTTATTCACGACATCCAATCACAACAGGATGGATGTGGACACCATTATAAAAAATTACGTATTGATTTTTTGTCCGCATAAAATAACAATATAGTTATATGATCATAATGTATGGGAGGCAGCCATGACCGATCACTTTGAAACCATCGCTGACGCGTTGAAAGCCCTCGCCGATCCCACCCGGCTGAAGATCATTGCCTTGCTGCGCGTACGCGAGTGCTGCATATGCGAGTTGGTGCCGATCTTCAACATTTCCCAACCGGCCGTGTCGCGGCATATGAGCCGCCTGAAAACGGCTGGTCTGGTGCGGGAGACGCGAAAGGGGCAGTGGGTGTTTTATTCGTTGAACGAACATAGACTGGAGGAAATCGGGTTCCATCTGCGTCATCTGCCCGATATGTCCGGCCCACTGAAAGAGTTGGAGGACAAAGGGCTGTTGGTCACATGCGAGTAAAACCGGAAGGAGTGAAAGAGCGAGTGGCTGAGGGTGTGGGGAAGCAATTATCTTTCCTTGATCGTTATTTGACTGTGTGGATTTTTGCCGCCATGGTTGTCGGAGTGGGCGCGGGCGTGTTCTTCCCCGATGTCGTCGCCTATCTCAACCAGTACCAGGCTGGGACGACATCCATTCCGATCGCGATCGGGCTGATTTTGATGATGTATCCGCCGCTGGCGAAAGTTCGTTACGAAGAACTGGGGCGCGTATTCCGAAACGGAAAGGTCCTGGCCCTTTCGCTCGTGCAAAACTGGATCATCGGTCCGGTCCTCATGTTTGTGCTGGCCCTTGTCTTTCTGCAGGGGTACCCGGAATACATGGTGGGGTTGATCATGATCGGCTTGGCCCGCTGCATTGCGATGGTGATCGTCTGGAACGATTTATGCAAAGGAGACACCGAATATGCGGCGGGGCTGGTCGCGTTCAACTCCATCTTCCAGGTGCTGTTCTATTCCGTGTATACGTATGTGTTTGTAACGGTCCTGCCCGGCTGGTTTGGCCTAAAGGGCATGGTGATCGACATCACGATGGCGGAAGTGGCCAAGAGCGTGTTCATTTACCTGGGCGTCCCGTTTCTGGCGGGCATGCTCACCCGCTTCCTGCTCGTCAAGGCAAGGGGGCGTGACTGGTATGAACGCGTGTTTATCCCGAAAATCAGTCCGATCACCCTGCTTGCCCTGTTGTTTACCATCGTCGTGATGTTTGCCCTGAAAGGGGAGGTCATCGTTCAACTGCCGCTGGATGTCATCCGCATCGCGATTCCCCTGCTGATCTATTTTGTCGTCATGTTCTTCATCTCGTTTTTCATGGGGAAAAAGGCAGGCGCGGATTACCCCGTGACGTCAACCCTGGCGTTTACGGCGGCGAGCAATAACTTCGAGCTGGCCATCGCCGTGGCGGTCGGCGTCTTTGGCATCCACTCGGGAGCGGCGTTTGCGGCCGTCATCGGACCGCTCGTCGAGGTGCCGGTCATGATTGCCCTCGTCAACGTCGCCCTCCGGTTTCGGCAAACGTTTTTTCCGCACAAGTCCAAAGCGTGAACGGACAGCAATCGAGAAAAAGGAGAATCGGACATGAACAAAAAACCGCTCGTCTACTTTCTTTGCACCGGAAACTCCTGCCGCAGCCAGATGGCGGAGGGATTTTTGAAAGCGTTGGGCGCAGACCGCTATGAAGTGCGCAGCGCCGGTTTGGAAGCGCACGGCCTAAACCCCCGCGCGGTACAAGTGATGAAAGAAGCCGGTGTCGACATCTCCGGCCAGACGTCGGATGTGATTGACCCGGAAGTGCTGAACCGCGCCGATTACGTCATTACGCTGTGCGGCCACGCGGATGAGCACTGCCCGGTGATTGCCAACAAGCATGTGGTCAAATGGCACTGGGGCTTCGACGACCCGGCCAAAGCCTCCGGTACCGAGGCGGAGATCATGGACAGCTTTCGCAGCGTCCGCGATGCCATCAGGAACCGCATCGAACGGTTTCTGAGAGAAGGCGAATAACCCGAGAGAGAGCATTCAGGAAAAACCAATCACTTCCCCGTCCGCAGGGAAGTGATTGGTTCGTTTTTTCAGGCCGTGCAGCAGCTTTTGTCGGTTTGGATGCTGCGGACGTCGGCGTCCTGTTTGGTGTAGAAAAATTCCCACTCGTTGCCGTCGGGGTCCACGACCCAAAACTTGTCTTGAACGGCATAGCAGCAGGTCGTATCGGCCTCCACTTTGGCAATCGGCAGGCCGGCATCCTCCAAACGCTTCTGGTGAACGAGGACCTCGTCCGCCCGCTCCACCTGAAACCCGAAGTGATTCACCTGATTGCCGCTGACGGCGTCGACGAGGTTCAGCGTCAGATTCAAACCGGGAGCATCGAGCAAAAATTTGGCGTAGTCCGCCTTTTTCTTTACGGGATCGGTTCCGAACAGCTTGCTGTAAAAGGCGACCGATTGGTCCAGATCGGTGACGTTGATGCCGACATGCACGTACTTCATGGCAGCTCCTCCTAAATCAAATATTTTTGATATAAACATCGAAAAAATTTGATGAAAAGAGAAAAAATCAGCAGCAGCCGCTGCGGCGAAAGATGCAGCACAGTTCGTCGGAAAGCAGGCGGTTTACTTCCGCGTGGTTCAAGCTGTAGTAATTCCAGACCCCGTCCGATTCCTTGGTGATCAGTTCCGCGTCCAGCAGGATTTTCAGGTGGTAGGAGAGTTTCGATTGCGCCATCCCCATCGCGTCCGCCAGATCGCAGACGCACACGCTGCCCCGCCGGGTGAGTTCGTGCATGATTCGCAGGCGCTTGCTTTCCGCCAATGCCTTGAATTTGGCTTCGTACTGTTCAAAGAAGGCGTCGGTAGGTTCGATGGCTGCCTGAGGCTGTTTCATGGTGTCCGTCCCTTTCATCAATTTTTTTTGATGTAATAAGCATACACCCTGCGGTTTTTCGCTGTCAATAGATACCACCTCGCATGTTTGATCGCCTCCCTTTTTTGTTCTACAATAATTTCCAAACGCAAGATTTCCGGAGACAGGAGAGGCTGATTGCCTCCCATGTTCATGATGAGTCATGTCTGAAAAGGGGGTTCTCATGGAATCCATCTGGAAGTGGATCAAAAAAGGGTAACACGTCTTCCGCCACGGCAGCGGTGGAAAATGCCGGTTTGGCCCTGGTGAAAGGGGCAGCGGCCTTTATGAGCGGAAGCGGGGCGATGTTTGCTTCGGCCATGCACTCCGTTGCCGATGCCGTCAATCAAGGGTTTGTCTTCGTTGGCAGTGTGCTGGCGGAAAAAAAGCCGACTCCCCGCTTTCCGACCCGGGAGTGAAGCGTTTCACTCCCGCCTTTTCCGTGGTGTCCGTCTAGCCGATCAGCGATCCGATGACCGGATAGCGGAACGGTCTGTCCTGCAGCGCGTAAATGATCCCCTTGATCGGATAGTAGAGTGCCATAAAGCCAAATGCCAGCAGGAACGGGATACCGATCAGGACAAATGAGAGCGCCCAGGAAATCGAGAGGAGTACGCTCATGATGATATGAAACAGCAATGCCTGCAGGGCCAGGTTTTTTACGTCCCGGTCCTGCATCAGCAGCCAGACAACCAGCGGCACCAGGATTGGCGCGAAAAACGTGCTGGCATGGGTGATCGCCTTGACTCCCTTGTGATCCATTCTGCTACCTCCCTGTCGTGATGAACATTCATGACTGCTTCTTTATTGTACCTCATATTTCCAAATCCCCCCAACCGGCGCAAGCGCGATCGGCAGGTCAGACCGGAGACGGAGGGATCGCGGCAGCCCGACACGCATCATTCGCGTCTCAGGTGTTCACAAAACCTCCACTTGCGATGTGATTGCAATCACAGTGAAAAAGATCGCAACGCCTTATACTGAAGGCGTCACAAACGATCACGGTATCGTCGAGGAGGAGCGAACATGCTGAACCGACAAACGATAGAAATCATCAAGTCGACTGTTCCTGTACTTAGGGAACATGGTAAGACGATTACGACCCGTTTTTACAAGATGATGTTGACCAACCATCCGGAACTGCTGAATATTTTTAACCACGTCAACCAAAAGCAGGGGCGTCAGCAGACGGCGCTGGCCAACACGGTCTATGCGGCGGCGGCCAACATTGAAAACCTGGAAGCCATCCTGCCGGAAGTGAAGCGAATCGCCCACAAACACCGCAGTTTGGGCATCAAGCCGGAGCACTACCCGATCGTCGGGAAAAACCTGCTCGCGGCGATCAAGGACGTGCTCGGCGACGCGGCGACCGACGAGATCATCAACGCGTGGGCGGAAGCGTACGGCGTCATCGCCGACGTGTTCATCAGCGTGGAGGACGAATTGTACCGCGAAGCGGAGCAGGCGCCCGGCGGCTGGCGGGATTTTCGCAACTTTGTCGTGGCCCGAAAGGTGAAAGAGAGTGACGTGATTACCTCGTTCTACCTGAAACCGCAGGACGGCGGCCCCATTTCGACGTTCCAGCCGGGGCAGTACATCAGCGTGAAACTGGCGATTCCGGGCGAAACCTACACGCACATCCGTCAGTACAGCCTGTCGGACAGCCCGGGCAAGGATTACTACCGGATCAGCGTCAAACGGGAAGATGCCGCGGAAGGCAGACCGGCAGGCATCGTCTCCACCTACCTGCACGACCACGTCCGGGAAGGAGACGTGCTGCCCATCAGCGCGCCCGCAGGCGACTTCGTGCTGGATACGTCAAAAGAGACGCCGGTCGTCCTGCTGAGCGGGGGCGTCGGCCTCACCCCGCTGGTCAGCATGCTGAATACGCTGGTGGAGCGGCAGCCGCAGCGGCGCGTTCACTTTATCCACGCCGCGCGCAGCAGCCGGACGCACGCGCTGAAGGAGCACGTGGCCGCGCTGGCCGATCGGCACGAGGCGCTGTCCTTCCATGTAGTATATTCGCAGCCGACCGAAGACGACCGGGCCGAGCGCCGTTTTGACAAGGAAGGCTACATCGACCTGCCGTGGCTGCAGTCGATTCTGCCCGACAACCAGGCCGATTTTTACTTCTGCGGACCGGTGCCGTTCATGAAAACCGTCTACCGGGCGCTGCAAGACTGGGGCGTGCCGGAAGAACGCATCCACTTCGAATTCTTCGGGCCGATGGGCAGCCTGAACGCGTAACGAATCGTGATCCCGGCAAAAATCCTCCGAAGCCGACGGAGGATTTTTTGCTGTGGATTTTTTGCTGTTTTCGACACCGCGCTGGTGTGCTGGCCGCGGAGCCTGCGCCGCAGCCGTTCTGCCCGGCCGGGACCGCCGTGCCCCTTGATACGGTGAGCTCGGATCGTACATACTGGTAACGTGTGAATCTAGTAACGGACGGGAGAACAAGTCATCATGAAAGCTCATCGGTCGTTTTCATGGAAAAAGGAACTTCTCGCGGGGGTTACCACGTTTTTCACCATGGCCTACATCATGGTGGTCAACCCGCTGATTCTCGCGGACGCCGGGCTCCCGTTTGAACAGGGATTTACGGCGACCATTATCGCCACCATCGTGGGAACCGCGATCATGGGATTGTGGGCCAACTACCCGATCGCCATCGCGCCGGCGATGGGGCTGAATGCGTACTTTGCCTACTCGGTGGTCAAGGCGGAGGGCGGACTGACGTATGCGATCGCCTTTTCTGCCGTGTTTGTGGCGGGGGTGCTGTTTGTGCTGCTGTCGCTGACACCGCTGCGCTCCAAATTGATCGAGGTGATCCCGGACAATCTGAAACACGCCATCACCGCCGGGATCGGCCTGTTTATCGCCTTTATCGGCCTGCGTTTGACCGGTCTGGTCACCGCCCACCCGACCAACCTGGTGACGCTGGGCGAGCTTCACTCGCCAAAGGTTGTGCTGGCCTTGATCGGCTTGTTCGTCACCCTGGTGCTGCTGTCGCTCAATGTGAACGGCGCGCTGTTTTTCGGGATGGTGGCGACCGGGCTGATCGCCTATTTCACGGGTCAGCTCTCGTTTGAAAAGGGGATCGTGTCCGTGCCCACGCTGCCGGAGGGGCTGATCGTCTCCAATCCCGTACAGGCCTTTTCCGACGTCGGTCAATACGGGCTGTACGCGGTCGTCTTCTCGTTTTTGCTGGTGACCCTGTTTGACACGACAGGGACGGTGCTCGGCGTGAGCAAACAGGCCGGGCTGCTGGTGGACAACAGGCTGCCGCGGGCGGAGCGGGCGATGTTTGCCGACTCGGTGGCCACCTTGATCGGCTCCGTGTTCGGCACCAGCCCCACTTCGGCGTACATCGAGTCGGCCTCCGGAGTGGCGGCGGGCGGACGCACGGGGGTGACCGCTCTCGTGGTGGCCGTGCTGTTCGGCCTGTCCGCGTTTTTCAGTCCGCTCGTCAGCGCCGTCTCCGGCCTCTCCGCCATCACCGCGCCGGCCCTGATCGTCGTCGGTTCGCTGATGCTCGGCAGCGTGCGTCATATCCATTGGGAGGAGATGGACGAGTCGTTTCCCGCCTTTCTCGTGATCGTCAGCATGCCGCTTACCTCCAGCATTGCGACGGGGATCGCGCTCGGCTTTATCTCCTATCCGTTGATGAAGGCGCTCAGGGGCAAGTGGCGGGAGGCCCATCCCCTGGTGTACCTGTTTGCCGCTTTGTTTGCCTATCAATTGGCGTTTCTGCCGCACTAGCATGTCCGGCAGGCGCAAGGAAACTCCCCCGGTTCCCGTCGTTGCGGGAAGGAGGGAGTTTTTTGTTTTCCCGGCAGCGGGACCATGCCGGGCAGGCGATGCCGAGCGGGATGATGGCGACGCCAGTCCCCTGCAGCAGGCTGACCGGCTCTCCCGGGACAGCGCGGGAGGAGAAGACGGCCGTGGGCAGTTCGGCGGCGTGCGGTTGTCCATGTATGAAAAGGATTGGAACCTTTCTGCAAAAACGCCAGGAAGAGGTTTACGCTCTGCTTCCGCGTGGTAGGTAAAGAATGTCACCGATGTGAGCATCGTTCCCGGACGGCTGGAGATTTTCCCAGCGTGTGCAGAGTCGGAGGGAGCCTATGCCGTCCACCTCGGGAAAGGAAGCAGGCGAAACAAGGGGGAGGCCGTTGTTTACCAAGGTAAGAGACCGCTTATTTGCAGCACTGTTGTGCTTGTGCCTGATCCCGATACTCGTCGTCAGCTTTGTCAATTACGACGCGGCGAAAACGGCGGTGTACGAACAGTACGCCACCAGCATTCGCGAGCGTTTGCGGCACACGGACGAGCAGTTTTCGCTGTATGCCCAGCTTTTGCTGGACAGCGTCCAACGGCTGGCTGACGAACCGGCCGTGCGCGGAACGGAGGGACAGTTGGCGCTTTTGCCGCGCAGCGCACAAACGGCTGCGGCGGAGAAACTGTTCCGGGACTTTCAGCGCAGGAACCCCTCCGTCCGCAATGTCCATCTGCTCGCCGACGACGGTGGACGTCTCTCCCTGTTTCCCGACGCGCACTGGACGGGCGGAGACTTCCCCCGTCTGTCATGGTACCGCGACACACTGGAGGATGAGCGCGGCGCTCCCCGGCTGCTGCCTGGAGCGGAAGCGGGGGCCGATCCGTCCTGGCTGTACGCGGTGCAGCCGGTAACGAACGCGCAGGGGCGGCCGTTCGCCGTGCTGGTGGCGGAATGGAAGCCCGATCTCCTGGAAAGGTGGCTGAACACGGACACCAAGCGGCACCACTGCACGCTGCTGGTGTTTGCCTCAGACGGACACCTGCTGATTCGGGTCGAGCCGGAGCCATCGGGTGCAGGGCGGCAGGAGGAGTCCTATGCCGATTTGGGACGGATGCACAATGCGGGCCAAACGGAAGAAGTGCGGTATGACAGCCGGCTGAACGAGATGGTGCACCTCTTTCGATACGTGTCCCCGCATACGGGAAACACCTATGTGGAACTGCTGCCGGCCGCGGCGATTGACCGTCATCTCGGCCGGCTGGAGCTGATTTTGCTGATCGGCACGCTGCTGGTGGTGCTGTTTGCCGCCATTGTGGCCCGGCAGGTCGCCCGTTGGATTGACCGGCCGATTTCCACCCTCGTCGAAGCGACGGAGGCCTTGCAGAAAGGGGATTTTTCCATTCGCGTGCCGGTGGACGGGATGGAGGAGCTGTCGCGCTTGGGAAACAAGTTTAACCAGATGGCTGAACAGTTGGACACGCTGATCCGGCGGGAACGGGAGTACATGCAGAAAGGGATGGACCAGATCGTCCGCAGCTTTTACCTGGCCGTCGAGATGAAAGATCCGTACACGGCCGGCCACAGCGAGCGGGTGACCCGGTACGCGCTGCTCATCTACGACTATTGGGATGACGCGAAAAAACGAACGATTTCCCGGAACGATCTGCGTTATGCCGGGCTGATGCACGATATCGGCAAGGTGGCCATTCCCGACCGGGTGCTGTTGAAGGAAGGCAAGCTGAATGACGAGGAGTACGAACTGATCAAGCTGCACACCACCATCGGAGCCGACATCGTGGAACGGATCGAGAGCCTGGCCCACGTCAGTCCCGGCGTCCGCCATCATCACGAGCGCTGGGACGGAAACGGGTATCCGGACGGACTGAAAGGGGAGGACATTCCCCTGCTGGGGCGCATTCTGGCCGTCGCCGACACCTTTGACGCCATGACATCGACGCGTTCCTACCGCAAGGCGATGACGGCAGAAGAAGCGTATGCGGAAATCGTCCGCTGCTCCGGCACTCAATTCGACCCGGAGATCGTCCGTGCGTTTTGCCGGGCGTATGAGGCGATTGCCGCGGCCATGACTTCGCCCGACGCCAGGAATGATGTGCAGACAACGGCGGCCAACGTCACGTAAGGGGACCCTTTCCTGTTATGGATGGCTTTTTGCCTTGCGATCATTCCTGTTCTTTGGTATGCTAATTGTGCCGTGCTAGACGGGGAGGTTGCGGTGCCCTGTAACCTGCAATCCGCAATAGCAGGGTCGAATTCCTATCAGAGGTCTTCTCATGTAAGGCTGCCATATGGGCGGCGGTGTTGAGGATCGGGTCCTGTGCAACGCGAACCCATGAACCTGGTCAGGTCCGGAAGGAAGCAGCCATAAGTGGATCATCGCGTGTGCCGCAGGGCAGCCTGGTCTGAGCTGCCTCCATATGTAACGCTTGGATGGGGAGTATCGAAGATAGGTGCACGGTCTTCTCCAGGAAAGTCGAGTGGCCTGTTCGTGAGGAACAGGCCACTTTTTGTTGATTTCTGACGATCCCTAGCGAAACATTTCCTTCCAGAATCCTTCTGTTCAGGCAGGTCATTCCTGATGGGGTGACGAATGTGTAGAGAGCGGTGATTGCCTGTAAAAACGTCAAGGGTCAGGGGGGACAAGCTGTGAGTGCATCATTCTCGTTACATCTCGCCGGTTCGTCCAAACGATTGCAGAAATTTTTGCAATACTTCCCGACTGCCGTATTTCTGGTGGCGCAAACGGGATGTATCGTGGAAGTGAATGAACAGCTTCTTCGCGTCACCGGGTACCAACGCGGAGAACTCGTGAACCAGCCGTTTCACGTCCTGCTGCCGTACCGGGGTTCCATCGAACAACTGTATCAGGAACTGCTGCGCCGGGAAGCGGAGGCAGACATGCCGGCAGAGGTGGAATGGCGTGACAGGCAGGGCAGAAGCGGCAAAACGCCGGCCATGATTTTGGTGCAGCAGACGGAGGAGGAGCCGCTGTTTCTGGTTCACCTGTATCAGTTGACCAAAGAGACGGATTACGCGCTGTCGCAGCGGCTGATGGAAAAACTGACCACCGATACCAGCATGGGGTTGTTCGTGCTCAACGAACAGGGACGGATCGTCGAAGCCAGCCACGCGGCCTGCAAACTCCTCGGAATGGAGCGGCTGCAAGTGCTCAACCGGCACGTGGACGATGTGTTTGTCGGCATTCCCGAAGAGCACCGCCTGATCAAGCGGGAGCTGCTCGACGGGGTGAAGCTGCACAATATCGCCACGTCCTGGACAAACGACAACCAGCGCTACGAATTGATCGTGGACGCCCATACGCTTCAGGACGAGGCCGGCAAAACCGCCGGTGCTTTCGTCCTGTTCAAGGATATTACCAACCTGCGCTCGTTTGAACAGAAAATCGAACGGAACGAGCGGCTGGCGATGATCGGACAAATTGCCGCCGGCACGGCTCACGAGATCCGCAATCCGCTCACGTCGATCAAGGGCTTTCTGCAGATGTTCCTGCAATCCTTCAGCGACAACGGCATGGAGCGGGAACGGACCTATACGGAAATCATGCTGACGGAGATCAACCGGATCAATTCGCTGGTGAGCGAATTTCTGCTGCTGAGCAAGCCGCGCGACGTCCAGTATTCCCTGGTCGATTTGAACACGGTGTTTGAGGAGATTCTCCCGATTGTGGAGTCGCAGGCGCTCCTGTTCGGCATCGACGTCCAGTTCTCCTCGCGGGGACAGCTTCCGCTGGTGGTGGGGGACACGGAACTGCTCAAACAGGTCTTCATCAACATCTGCAAAAACGGCATCGAGGCCATGGGGGAGCAGGGGACGCTGCACATTTCCCATCACATCGATCCGGACGGGGACAAGGTCAGCATCGACATCCACGACACCGGTCCGGGCATTCCGCTGTACATCATCGACAAAATTTTCGATCCATTCTTTACGACCAAGGAAGAGGGGACGGGGCTGGGGCTTTCCGTTTGTCAGAAAATCATTCACGACATTGGCGGCCAAATCCGCGTTTCGTCCAAAGGATACGGCACCACGTTTCACATCTTGCTCCCGTATCTCTGACAACCGTCATCCAGCCCGGCGTCCCGTCGTCCGCACGGGGCGTTTTCTTTGTAAGAGCAAGGGCGGATGGTGTATAATAGTTAGGATTCGGAAGAGGACTGTGCAGATTGGAGTGTCACACCATCATGGCTTATACCGCGCTGTATCGCGTATACCGACCGCAAACCTTTCAAGACGTGGTGGGACAAGAGCATGTGACGACCACTTTGCGCAACGCGTTGCGTGAAGGCAGGCTGTCCCACGCTTATTTGTTCAACGGTCCCCGTGGTACGGGCAAAACGAGTGCGGCCAAAATCATGGCCAAAGCGGTGAACTGCGAGCAGCCGCAGGACGGCGAGCCGTGCAACCAGTGCGCCACCTGCCGGGCCATTACCGATGGTTCCGTTACCGACGTGCTGGAGATTGACGCCGCGTCCAACCGCGGTGTCGAGGAAATCCGCGACATCCGCGACAAGGTGAAGTTTGCCCCCAGCGACGTCCGGTACAAGGTGTATATTATCGACGAAGTGCATATGCTGACGACGGAGGCGTTCAACGCGCTGTTGAAGACGCTGGAGGAACCGCCTTCCCACGTCATCTTTATCCTGGCTACCACCGAGCCCCACAAGCTGCCGGCGACGATTATCTCGCGCTGCCAGCGGTTTGATTTTCACCGGATTCCCCTGAAGGAAATGGTGAAGCGGCTCACATACATCTGCGAGGCACAGGGAGTGCGGGTGGAACCGCAGGCCCTCCACCTGGTCGCCAAAATGGCCGAAGGGGGGATGCGGGACGCGCTCAGCCTGCTGGACCAAGCGATCAGCTACAGCAAAGACGAGGTTCGGGCCTCCGACATCATGCAGATTACCGGCACCGTCTCCCAGGGGCACTTTTCCGTTCTGGCCAAATACGTCGCCGAACGGGACGTGGCCCGGGTGATGGAGCATTTTGACCGGGTGATGGTGCAGGGAAAAGATCCCGAACAGTTTTTGCAGGATTTTCTCTACTACTACCGCGACATGCTGCTGTTCAAGACCGCTCCGCAGTTGGAAGAGATTGTCGAGCGGACGATGCTGGACGACCAGTTTGCCCAGGTGGCCGGGATGTACGCGCTGCCTGATGTATACGCCGCCATCGAAACCTGCAATCAGGCGTTGGCCCAGTTGAAGTGGTCCACGTACGCCCGCGTGCTGGTGGAGCTGACGCTGGTCAAACTGTGCCAGCCGGTCAAAGAGGCTGCCGCTGCGCCGGAGACGGCCGCGGCCGGAGGAGGAGAGCTGGCCGCACTGGCCAACCGGGTCCGTACGCTGGAGGAGCGGCTGGCCCAACTGATGCAGGGACAGGCGCACGCGAGCGCCCAGCCGCGAACGGAAGAGCCGCGCAGGGCGGAACCGCGCCGTCCGGCTGCCGCCGTGGGAAGTTCCCGCACGCCGATGAACAAGGTGCGAGAGGTGGCCAAGGCGGTTGATGAAGCACTGACCCGGCAGGTACGCGGGCAGTGGAGCCAGATTTTGGCCGATGTCAAAAAGATCAAGATTCAATATCAGGCCTGGTTGGTGAACGGGCAGCCGGCTGCTGCCGGCAGCGACGCCGTCGTCGTCACCTTTACCAGTCCCATTCACTGTGAGAAAACCATGGAGCCGGAATTGAAGGGCGTCGTGGAGCGGGTGATGCTGGGCGTTCTGGGGCGGCCGCTGCAGCTTCTCTCCGTGATGGAGGAAGAGTGGCAGAGCGTTTGCCAGCAGGCCGGGCAGGGAGAACAGCCCGCCCAGGAAGAGCAGGATCCGTTTGTCGCCGAGGCGATTCGCCTGGTCGGCGAGGGACTTGTCGAAGTGAAAGAATAAGCTGAACCGGCAAAATGAAGGAGGACACCCCGATGAAAAACATGCAACAAATGATGCGACAAGTGAAAAAGATGCAGGAAGAGATGCAAAAGGCGCAGGAGGCCCTGAAGGAAAAAGTGGTGGAAAGCTCTGCGGGGGGCGGTGCGGTAACCGTCAAGGCGAACGGCCACAAACAGATTGTCGACATCGCGATCAAGCCGGAAGTGGTCGACCCGGATGACGTGGAAATGCTGCAGGACCTCGTGCTGACCGCTGTCAACGACGCGCTGCGACAGGCCGATGAAATGATCGCCAAGGAAATGGGCCGATTTACCGGAGGATTGAATATTCCGGGTCTGTTCTAAGGAGTACGAGGCGATGTTCTATCCCGAACCGGTATCCAAATTGATCGAAGGCTTTATGAAACTGCCGGGCATCGGGCCGAAAACGGCCAGCCGCCTGGCGTTTTACGTGCTCAACATGAAAGAGGACGACGTGCTGGATCTGGCCAAAGCGCTGGTCAACGCCAAACGGCAGCTCCACTACTGCTCCGTCTGCAACAACATCACCGATATCGACCCCTGCCACATCTGCCGGGACAAGCGGCGTGACGCTTCCATCATCTGCGTCGTGCAGGAGCCCAAGGACGTGGTGGCGATGGAAAAGACGCGGGAGTACGACGGGTACTACCACGTCCTGCACGGAGCGATTTCCCCCATGGACGGCATCGGGCCGGAGGACATCCGCATCCCTGACCTCTTGAAGCGGTTGAGCGACGATCAAGTAAAAGAAGTGATATTGGCGACCAACCCGAACATCGAGGGCGAGGCCACCGCCATGTACATCTCCCGGCTGATCAAGCCGTTCGGCATTCGCGTGACGCGGATTGCGCACGGACTGCCGGTGGGCGGCGATCTGGAGTACGCCGACGAGGTGACGCTGACGAAGGCCCTGGAAGGTCGCCGGGAATTGTAGGACAAGAAAAAGACGGGGACTCCCTGTCTTTTTTCGTGTTCGCAAGAGATGGGGAGCGCGAGGACTTTTTTGTCTGGACAAGACATAGATTGAAGTAGGAGTGTGAGGAGATGCTGACAGGACCGGGGATGTCGCTGCGGGGCGGGACGGAGAAGCGCAGGTCTGCGCCTTGGGCGATTCCGCTGTTTGTCGGGTACTGGATCGTGTTTGTCGCCGAATTGATGATGCTCCGCTTTGAACGCGGACCGGATGGCCGGTGGATCGTGTCGACTGCGGAGGTTCCTGAGCTGTGGCTGTCGCTGACGGTGCTGGCTGTGGCGGTCTTCAGCTTTGTCGCGGCCATCGGCTTTGCCGTCAACGTCTGGCGGGACAGACGGCGGACGGCCTGGCTGCGGCATCGCCCCGCACCGGCGTGGGCGGATCTGCTGCATGTCGTCGCCTGGCTGCAGGTGTTTCACGCCTGCACGCTGCTGCTGTACGGCCTGGTACTGCCGCACCCCGTGTTTCCCGAGGGATCGGTCGGCAGCTTTTTCGAGTCGGCGTCGCTTCAACTGTTTATCCTGGTCGTGGTGCCTTTGTGGTTTCGCGGCCGGATGGACGAGATCGGCGTCTGCCGTCCCCGCCGCATCGGGCGCATGATCGCCGCGCTGGTGGTGGTGCTGCTGCTGATCACGCGGGTGTTGGACGCGGTCGTCACCACCCCGGTGGCCGACTGGTTCCACCTGTCGCTGGACTCGGAGCGGGAGCGGCAAATCGAACAGGAAATCGTTCAGGCCAAAGACGGCGATATCTGGGCGGTCGCTGCATCCGTGCTGGTCATCGGCATCCTGGTGCCGATTGCCGAGGAACTGCTGTTCCGCGGCGTGATTCAGACCTGCCTGGTTCGGCGCTGGGGAGCGTTTGTCGGCATTGTTCTCAGCAGCCTCTGGTTTGCGTTGATGCATGTGGATGTCGCCCTGCTGGCTCCGCTGTTTGTCATCGGCCTGTGCCTGGGCTACCTGCGGCATCGGTTTCAGTCCATCTGGGGGGCTGTCGTGCTGCATGTGATCAACAATCTGACCGGTGTGCTGCACTACTTTCACTGAAGGGGCGTGGGAGAAGTGAGTTTGTGGGGAAAACCGCGAGCGGCCGTCCATTGGGGGCCGGAGGCGTTGGACGAAGCCGTCGACCGCGCACGGTTGGATTGGCAGCACGCCCGTCATCTCATGGAAATCAGCGAGCCGGACAACGGGCTGGAGGATGCCATTTACTATTTGCAGTTGACGGAAAAGCGCTACATGTTCCTGCTCGCGCAAGCAAAACGGGAGCGGGAACGCCGGCACGCGCAGGGAGGATGAGTCATGAGTACGGGATGGGTCATCGCCTTGATTGTCACGGGTCTGTTGTTGGTGATTGCCGCGAGCAGGTCGGTCATGGGGCCGATCCGCTGGGCGGGGTTTGTCGCCGTGCAGTTGGTCATCGGCGCGGTGCTGCTGTTTTTCGCCAATCTGGTCGGAGAACTGGCCGACTTCCACATTCCGATCAATCCGGTGACGGCGCTGCTGACCGGGCTGCTGCGGCTGCCGGGTCTGGCCGCGCTGATCATCATCAAGCTGTGGGTGATGTAGGCGGTCAGCCGTCGGTCAGCAAAAAGGCGACGCTGCCGCTCTCGTACTTGACCCGGCAGTGCGGAGGCTGGCGCAGCGAGGCCAGCAGCGCAAGCAGGCGGGGCAAGCCCAGCACGGCTGTTCCCCAGAGCAGCGCCATTCCGTACGGCAGCGGCACCCAGACGAAGACGGCGGCCGCCAAAAACAGGCTGCCGGCGAGGACGGTCGCCTCCGCCCCACGGTATGCGCGGAGCGGAACGGGATGGCGGCAGCCGGCGCCCCACCAGGGAGACACGAGCAGGTCCGGCGTGGTTTGCGGGTGGTGCGAACGGAGGCGGGCGTAAAGCCGGAACAGGCAGAGATGACCTGCGGCGATGGCCGGGAGCACGGCCAGCGTCACCACCAGGCGATCAGCCGGAATCTTCAGCCAGAGAGAGGCGGCGACCGGAAACAGGCCGATCAGCAGGAGCTGGAACAGCCAGCCCGCCAATCGCCAGCGAAAGCGGCGAAGCAGTTTGTAGCTGTAAATGGTTTGCTCTTTCATCACGTCAATGACCTCTGCGATTACATGTGTACGAGCGGGGTCAGACCCGATCCGGGTCCGGGGAGAACCAGGCTTTGTCCAATTGACAGGGCAGGGTTCTCCCTATATAATTCTCGCTGAGAATGATTATCATGATTAGGAATTCTTTTTCGGTTTTCCCCTATTATCTCACAACCTGCGGGCGCCGGAAAAGCTTCCGAACCGGAAGCGCGTTTGCCGTCGCCGCTCTCATTCACGGACAGACAAGAACGTTCGAGTCGGTGGCCGTCAGCCATCGGCTTTTTCTGCAAGGAGCCACCTGCCATGAAAAACGTTTTGGTTACGGGCGGAGCGGGCTTCATCGGCTACCACACGTGCCGCTTCCTGCTGGAGCAGGGGTACGCTCTTGCCGTGGTCGATCAGCTCCATCCCTATTACGATCCGTCCCTCAAACGGGCGCGGATCGACGAACTGCGCCGCCACGGCGACTTTTCCTTTTACCGGACCGATATTCTCGATGAAGCGGCCATGCGGGAGGTCTTGTCCCGGCACAGGCCGGATGCGGTGATTCACCTCGCCGCGATTCCCGGCGTGCGGGGGTCTTTGGAGCAGCCGCTGACGTACGTGGACATCGATGTAAAAGGAACGGTGCAACTGCTGGAACTGGCCCGGCAGTTCGGCGTCGGCCGCTTTCTGTTCGCCTCGTCGTCGTCCGTTTACGGGGAGCGCGCCCTGACCGGCCCGCTGCGGGAAGAGGAGGCGGACCTGGCCGTCTGCTCGCCGTATGCGGCCAGCAAGCTGGCGGCGGAAGTGTTTTGCCGGACGTACGCCCATCTGTACGGGATGGCGGTCACCTGCCTGCGCTTTTTTACCGTGTACGGACCGCACCAGCGGCCGGACATGGCCATCTCCCGTTTTCTGCGGCTGCTCGCGGACGAGCAGCCCTTGCCGCTGTACGACCCGCACTCCATGCGCGATTACACGTATGTGGACGACATTGTGGACGGGATCGGGGCGGCATTGGCACACATGGACGGCTATCAGGTCTACAACCTGGGCAGCGGCCGGCCCGTCGGCCTGCTCGAACTGGTGCAGACGCTGGAGCATGTGACCGGCAAAAAGGCCCGTATTGAGATTCGCGGCGCCCAGCCGGGGGATGTGACCGGCACCTGGGCGGACATCGCCAAAGCGCGCGGGTTGCTGGGATGGACGCCGCAGGTGACGCTGCAGGAGGGCTTGGAACGGTACTACAGGTGGTGGAGAAAACAGTGAGGAAGAAGATCGTTCGGGCGGTTGGCTGGCTGCTGCTGGTTGTTTCCGGTTATCTGATCGTGACCCGCATGGAGGCGTCGGCGCTGATCGACGGCGTCCAAAAGCTGGCCGCCCATCCCGGCCTGCTGCTGACGATGACCGTCTGTTACGGAGCCGCCTTCTGGCTGCGCAGTTGGGCATGGCAAAAGCAGACGGTCCATCGGGTGCCGGTCCTGCGCTTGTGGTACTACCATCACATCGGGCTGCTCTTGAACCATCTGCTGCCCGTGAAGGCCGGCGAGCTGGCGCGCATGGCCCTCTTGCGCCGGCGCGAAGGATTTGCGTGGAGCGCGGCGGTCGTCAGCGTGGCCGGCAACCGGTTGATGGACATGGCCGGCCTGGCTGCCCTGGCGGCGGCCGCGCTGCTGTTGATCGCTCCCCGGCAGATCCAGCTCTGGTACGGGGAGAGGCTTGCCTGGGCCGTCGCCGTGTCGGCGGCTGCGGCTGCAGCCGTACTGGCCGGTTCGCGGTACGCGGAGCGCCGCTTTCCGGCTGTCGCCCGCTATCGCCGGGCGTTTTTTCAAGGGCCGCACGGGCTGACCGCCTTTTTCCTGACGGCGGCCGGCTGGCTTTTGGAGGCAGCGGTCGTCTGGTCGGTCGTCAGGGCGCTTGGCGGGCAGTTGGAAACGGCGTCCGCCCTGTTGGTCCACGTGCTGACGATTATCGGGCAGACCTTTCACGTCACGCCGGGCGGCATCGGCACCTACGAAGCGGTCATGGCCTCCCTCCTGCACGAGACGGCAGGCCACTCCCTGGCGTTTGCCCTGCAGGTGGCGATTTTGTCGCACGGATTCAAGTTTTGTTATTCGTTTGTCGCGGGCGGGCTTGCCGCCTGGCGTCTGTCGCTATCGCCCCTGGCGCTGTTCCGGGAGGCCCGCGAGGCGAGTGAGGAGGGTGACCATGACAAAAGCGTCGACATTTGAAAAGATCGCCGCTCGGTGCTGGAATGTGCTGAATGAAGGAAAGCCGTTTACCCCCGTCTTTGTGACCGGCATCTTTCTCCTGTACCACTGGGAGTCGTGGGGGCTGTCGTCCTTTTGGGCGGATGCGGCACTCGCGCTCCTCTGGACGCTGCCGCTTTTGGCTGTCTACTTTTTGTACGATTTTCCGCTGCGTTTGCGGTTCTTTCTGTGGCTGCCGCTGCTGGCGGCCTGCGCGCTCTTTGCCCAGGCGGGGGTATGGCCGCTCATATGGCTTGCGATCGGCATGTACTTTTTCTTTACGGTCATCTTCTGGGGCACGATCTACTACCATCTGCGCATCGGCACCACGCTGTGGAACTTTACGCGGTTCTGGAAGCTGGTGTTGAAAAACAGCGACTCCACCAGCGGCAACGCGCAGGAACAGATTCCGAAGTTCCTGACGGCCCTGTTGGTGATGGAGTGGTGCTGCCGCTCGGCGGCCGAAGCGGGGATTGCCGGACCGGGTCTTGCGCCGCTGTTGTTTGCGGCAGCCGTCGGGGTGTACGCTTTCCTGATCCACCGCTGGCTGTTCACCTGGAAACCGATAGAAATCCCCACCTACACCCACAATGTCCAACCGTCCAAGCCATTGGCGAGCAAGGTGTATATGATAGTGATTGATGGCTGCAACAAGGACCGGCTGGCTCAGGCGAAAACGCCGTTTCTGGACTGGCTGAAGCAGACCGGCACCGAGTACGCCAACATGGAGACGGTCTACCCGGCGCGCACGGTGGTCTGCTTTTCCTCCATGTTTACCGGCACCTATCCGCGCGAGCACGGCATTTCCAGCAACATGGTGTACAAGCTGGGCGTGAGGACGGAAAGCCTGTTCGACAGTCTGCGCAAGATCGGGAAGAAGGGCGTGATGCTCGCCTGCGCCCATTTGGTCGACGCATTTGGCGAGGACGTGGAGACGTTTACGGCGGTGATGAAAAACGACGTCGCCGATCCGACGATCATGCGCCGGGCGCGGCAAATCGTCGAGGAGAGCGACCCCGACGTCCTGGTCGTGCAGCTGATCGCCACCGACCAGACCGGCCACAGCCGGGGCGTCTTTTACGATGAATACCTGGAAAAAATCGCGGAGGCGGACGCGCTGATCGCCTCGTTTTACGAGTGGCTGCGGGAGCGGGGCAAACTGGAAAAGGCGGCGTTTATCGTCTGTGCCGACCACGGCCAGTCGGACGGCATCGGCGGTCACGGCCACCTGGACGAAGGAGAGCGCTACGTACCGTTTATCATGCACGGTCCGATGATCAAGCAGGGCGCCGTCGTCCGGGAGTGGAACTCGCTGGTGTCCGTCGCTCCCACGATCGCGTATCTGATGGGGGCACCGTATCCGGACAAATCGCGCGGCCCCGTGCTGGTGGACGCCCTCCGCACGCAAGGTTACGACACGGGAGAGAACATCCATGAGGCAGCAGGCCCTTCTATACATTGTGATACCGGCAAAAAATGAAGAGGAAGCGATCGGCGAAGTGATCCGCAACGTGCCGCGCTCCTTTTTCCCCGGATTGACGGTGAAAGTGCTGGTGGTGGACGACGGCTCGACCGACGGGACGGTGGACGTGTCGCTGGCAGCGGGAGCGGACGAAATCTACACGATGCCGATCAATACCGGCCTCGGCGCGGCCGTTCGCGCCGGACTGCGGGAGGCGTACGAGCGGGGCGCCGACTATGCCGTCATGATCGACGCCGACAACGAGTATCCCGCGGAGCAGATTCCCGAACTGGTCGCGCCGCTCCTGGCGGGGGAAGCCGATTACGTCATGGGCTCCCGTTTTATGGGTACGATAAAAGGGATGAAATGGCACCGCCGCCTCGGCAATTACCTGTTTACCGCGCTGCAGATGATCCTGCTGCGCCGGTTTATCTCCGACGGTCAATCGGGGATGCGGGCGTTCAACCGGGCAGCCCTGGCCGATCTGGAAATCATTCACGACTACAACTACGCGCAGGTGATGACGCTCAACCTGGTGCGCAAGGGCTACCGGATGAAAGAGATTCCCATCCGCTATCAGGTGCGGACGACGGGCCGTTCGTTTATCCGCTTTGTGCCCTACGTCACCAAGGTGCTGTCGGCGGTCTGGCGGGAGATGCGCCGGCCGGTCTCTCCCCGCCAGCCTGACTCGTAATCAGAAGGCATGCCCGGATCAGAAGGCATGTCCGGCCTGGCGGGCGCGGTCGAACAGGGGAGCGGCGGCGGGAAAAGGAGGCAGTGCATGAGGTGTCCAGCAAAGGTGTGACGGTGCTCGTACAGGTGTCGGAGAAACCGCTCCCTGACGCGCTGGTGCGGGAGTTGGCGGCGATCGGCATATCCGTCGCGCCGGCCGAAAACCGGAGACGGACAGCGGCCGGGGCGTGCGGCTTCCTGGTCGCGGGGGAGTCGGATGCCGCGCGGCTGTCGGCGGGCCTGGCCGAGTGGGACCGTCCCGGACTGCTGCTCGTATACGGCGACCGGGTTGTGGGCACAGCGGCGGAAGCGCTGGCGGCCCAATATCCCGGCTGGGAAGTGGTGCGCCTGTATCGCTTTGCCGGCGGCGACCGGGCGCTGGTCGGCGGAGATCCCAACAGCCCCTGGACCCGCATCCTCTGCCGCCAACTGGCGGAGCATGACGTGATCGCGATGGTGTGCGGGATGCGCGAAGCGGAGGAGGTCATCCGCCAACTGCCGCGGTATCTGGCCTGGAAGGAGCGGTTTTACCTCCGCCTGGGAGAGAGCTGCGACCGGCGCGGCGTCCGGCTGCAGACGGTCGCGCGTGCGTTGGGCATGGACAGCCGCGTCGGCCAGGGCTGGCTGGATCCGCAGCGGAACGATCGTGCGGCGCTGCGAAGGTGGCTGGTCCGCCAGTGCCGCTTCGTCATGAGTAAGACGAACGTGCGCCGCGTCGCCTTGTGGGGGCCGACGAGCCTGTGGCAGCAGATGCCGCCAGGCTGGCTGGCGGACAAGGAGGTGCGGCTGTACATTCCCCGGGACGAGCAAATTCCGAACGGTGAAAGCACTGCAGGGGAGCGGTGCGCCACCTGGCAATCAGCGCTTGCCGAAGCCGATCTGCTGGTCGTCGCCTCGCCTGACCCCGACCTCATGGAACTGCCCCTGTCCGATCTGATCAGGCAGATGCGCCAACCCATCGTCGTCGATGCCTGCGCCTGCTTTCCGCTGCCGGAAGCGGAGGCGCTGCCGATGATCTACCGAACCATCGGGGAAAAGACGAACGTTTGGGAATGGAGTGGATTATAATGGGGTATAATGGTTGGTAGATTGAGGAAAAGGGCAGGCGTTTGCACAATGGAAAGGGTCGCTCAGCGATGTATCGTCTGTGAAGAGGAACGGACGGACGGAATCGCCATCTGTGAGCAGTTTATCTGTCAGCATTGCGAACAGGAAATGGTCAATACGGACGTGCAGGATAAAAAATACACGTTCTTTATTCATCAGATGCGGCGCATCTGGCTCACGGAAGACGCGTAGACACGTTCGGCCAAAAGGCATCGGCACCCCCGATGCCTTTTTCCGTTCCGCGGGTGCAAATCGTGTTACAATAAAAGGTACTCTGAAAAAAGGACGTGAATGACCGTGCGGGAAAGAAGCGCCGACTTTTGGGAGAGGCAGCGGCGGGCTCCCTTGTACGAACAGTTGGTACGGCACGCCATGCGCCGTCCCCATCCGTTTCACGTGCCCGGTCACAAGATGGGGCGAAGCTTTGACCATCACGGCAGAGAGCGGTTTGGGCCCGTGCTCGAACTGGACATGACGGAGATCACCGGCATGGACGACCTGCATCAGCCGGAGGGCGTGATTGCCGAGGCGCAGGCGTTGGCGGCGGAGGCTTTCGGCGCGGAGGAGACGCGCTTTCTCGTCGGCGGGAGCACGGCGGGCAACATCGCGCTGATCATGACCGTCTGCCGTCCGGGAGACAAGATTCTCGTCCAGCGCAACTGCCACAAGTCCGTGTTTCACGGCATCATCCTGGCGAGGGCGACGCCGGTGTACATCGTGCCGGCGGTGGATCCGGCGACCGGCACCGCCGTCGGACTGCGGCGGGAGGACGTGGAACGCGCCCTGCAGGCCCATCCTGATGCCAAGGCGGTCTTTTTGACCAATCCGACCTACTACGGCATGGGGATTGATGTGGCCAAGATGGCGGCGGCCGTCCACCGGTTTGGCGTGCCGCTCCTCGTCGATGAAGCGCATGGGGCCCACTTCGGCTTTCACCCTGCGTTTCCCCCTTCCGCCATGCAGAGCGGAGCGGATGCCGCCGTGCAGTCCACCCACAAAATGACCGGAGCGCTCACCATGTCGTCCATGCTGCATATCCAGGGCGAGCGGATCGACCGGGAGCGTCTGGCGCGTAATCTGGCGCTGATACAGTCGTCCAGCCCGTCATATCTGCTGATGGCTTCGCTCGACCTGGCGCGCCGCCACCTGGTGACGGAAGCGGCCCGGGAGTGGGAACGGCTGCTGCCGCAGTTGGACAAGCTTCGAGAGCGGCTGGGTCGCGTCTCGTGGGTGGAGCTGGCGGGGCCAGTGCCAAACAGCGTCTGCGCGACATGGGATCCGCTCAAACTGCTGCTGGTGCTGCGCTCCGCCGACGCGGACGGATTCGAACTGAAGCGGCTGCTGGAGGAACACGGCATCTATCCCGAACTGGCCGAGAGCGGCCTCGTGCTGCTGGCCGCCTCCGCCGGGACCTCCGCGGATGATCTCGACGCGCTGGCCTGGCTGCTGGAATCCGTCTCCCCCGAGAGACGGCCGGGAGCGGTGCGAATGGTGGAGCCGGGCGTGGTGGCCTCCAGCTTTTTGCGCGAACAGGCGATGCCGATGCACGAAGCGATAGACGCCCCCCACGAGGCGGTGGCACTGGAACAGGCGCTGGGACGGATCGCCGCGGAAATGGTGATCCCCTATCCGCCCGGGATTCCGCTGCTGGTGCCGGGTGAGCGCATTGACGCCGATTTGCTGGAGCTGCTGCTGGAGCTTCGCAAGGGACAGACCCGCTTCCACGGGGTGCAGGACGGCCGGCTGCAGACGATACGGGTAATTGATGAGAGACAACGAGTGTGAAAGGAGCATGTGTGTGACAACGAAGGGAAAAGGCCGGTTTATTACCGTCGAGGGAGGCGACGGAGCGGGCAAGTCGACCGTCATCGCCCGCCTGTACGACGAACTGCGGGCGCGGGGACGGGACGTGATCCTCACCCGCGAACCGGGCGGCATCGAGATCGCGGAGAAGATCCGGTCGATCATCCTCAATCCGGAGCACGTCACCATGGACAAGCGGACGGAGGCGCTGCTGTACGCGGCGGCACGGCGGCAGCATTTGGCTGAAAGGGTGCTGCCGGCGCTGGCGGCGGGGAAGCTGGTCCTGTGCGACCGCTTCATCGACAGCAGTCTAGCGTACCAGGGGTATGCGCGCGGCCTGGGCATCGACGAAGTGTTTGCCATCAACCGCTTTGCCGTGGAAGACTGCATGCCCGACCTGACGCTGTTTTTCGACGTGCGGCCGGAAGTGGGTCTGGCCCGCATCAACGCGACCAAGGGGCGGGAGGTAAACCGGCTCGACATGGAAGACCTGCGGTTCCACGAAAAAGTGCGGGAAGGATACCGGTTGGTGATGGAGCGCTTTCCCGAGCGGTTTGTCGTCATCGACGCGGAACAGCCGATGGACCGGGTCTTTGAAGAGGCGCTGGCTGCGCTGGAGGCGCGTCTGCAAGGTTCGCGTCTGTAAGGTTTAAGTACCGTCCGGGTATGTACATGCTGTATACTATGTTTTAGAAGAATATCGTTACACCGTCCAGCCTTTCTTCATACAATGAAGGAAGACAGGTACCCCCAGATACCAAACGCGTGCGGAAAGGGTGAGAGCCGATGAAGATGGTGGTTGCTGTTGTTCAGGACAAAGACAGTGGTCGTCTGTCGCAGCAGTTGGTGAAAAAAGGATTTCGTGCCACGAAGCTGGCCAGTACGGGAAGCTTTTTGCGTGCCGGCAACACGACGTTTTTGATCGGAACGAGCGACGAAAACGTGCCGGAAGTGATCGAGATCATTCAGCAGCACTGCAAGTCCCGCAAACAGATGGTCACGCCTGTCTCGCCGCTGAGCAATGCCGTCGATTCGTTCATGCCGTATCCGCTCGAGGTGCAGGTGGGCGGTGCCGCCGTGTTTGTGCTGGATGTCGAGCAGTTCCATTCGTTCTAGGCGTCTGATGGAAGGGGACCCCCCTCCTTTTTCAGCCAGCTTTCGTTTATACTGAAGGAAGAAAACGATCGGACAGGGGACGGAGGGAGCGGCATGAAAATCGGAGACGGGCCCAGGCCAAAGGTGGATCTGCTCAAGGCGGCCGACATGCGCAAAGGGCCGCAGGTGGAAAGAGCGAATTTCGGGGAATTGATCAAGGGCGAGGACCAGCGCATGTCGCAGGAGCGGCTGACCCGGCTTTTGCAGGACATTGACAGACAGGGACAGATTTTGGCCCGTTCCCGCTCCATCCGCGACTTCTACCATTACAAAAATCTCGTCAAGCAGTTCATGGAAGAGGCCGTCAAGCACGGCATCGCGCTGGACGACAGGCGGGGTGTAAACCGCCGGGGACGCAGCCGGCTGTACAAGATTGTCAAGGAAGTGGACGCGGAACTGCTCAAGCTTGCCGACGAACTGTTAAGTGATCAGGCGCCGATGATCGACCTTTTGGCCCGCATCGGCGAAATTCGCGGCATGCTGATCAACTTGTACTTTTAGGTGGAACAAGATGACATGGACGATGTTTGCGCAGCAGCCGCGTGCGGCGGAACTGCTGCATCATAGTCTGCAAAACGGGCGGCTGGCGCACGCTTACCTGTTTGCCGGTCCCAAGGGTGCAGGAAAAAAACGGATGGCCCTGCATGTGGCGAAGTCTCTTTTTTGTCCGGAAAGGGAGGCGGACGCCTGCGGGGCCTGTCTCACATGCAGGCGGATCGAGGCGGGCAACCATCCCGACGTGCTGCTGATCGAGCCGGACGGGGCCTCGATCAAGATCGACCAGATTCGCGCCCTGCAAAAGGAGATGGCGATGCGGGCGGTGGAATCGGCTCACAAGGTGTACATCATCGAGCACGTGGACAGGATGACCACCCAGGCGGCCAACAGTCTGCTCAAGTTTTTGGAAGAACCGCCGGCCGGAGTCGTCGCGCTGCTGCTGACGGAGCACAGTCACGCCATTTTGCCGACCATTCTGTCGCGCTGCCAGATTGTCCCGTTCACGCCGCTGTCCGCCGACGTCATCGCCGAGCAACTGCAGGCGGAAGGCGTGCCGGCCGGGATCGCCCGGGCAGCTTCCCACATCACGACAAATCTGGAAGAAGCTCGTGTGCTCAGCCAGTCAGATTGGTTTGCACAGCTTAGAAATCTAGTGATACAATTGGTGCAGGAGTGCAAACAGCGCAATGCTGCTGCGCTCTATACCATTCACGATTTGTTGCAAAAAAGCGACAAAATAAAGGAGGAACTGCCCCTCTTTTTGGATTTGCTCATCCTTTGGCTGCGCGATATCCTGTACGTGCAAGTAGACAGGCATGCCCATCTCATCAACAGCGACCAACAGGATGTGCTGCAAGGACAAGCCCTGGTCTGGACGAAAGCCGAGCTCTTGCATGGGATCGATCTGGTCATGGAAACGAAAAATCGGATAGAGCGAAACGCCAACGCACAGTTGGCCCTTGAGCGGTTGGTTCTTCAAATCCAGGAGGGATAACCTTTGTATGAGGTTGTGGGCGTCCGCTTTAAAAAAGCGGGCAAAATATATTACTTCGACCCCGACCGACTGCCGATCGAAAAGGATTCGCACGTCATCGTGGAAACGGCGAGAGGGGTCGAATACGGCAAAGTGGTGATCGGCCGCAAACAAGTGGCCGACAAGGATGTCGTACTGCCGCTGAAGAAGGTCATCCGGATGGCGGACGAGCGGGATGCCAAGCAGGTGGAGGAGAACAAGCAGGCCGCCAAAAACGCGTTTTCCATCTGTCAGACCAAAATCAAGGAACACAAGCTGGAGATGAAGCTGGTCGACGTGGAGTACACGTTTGACCGCAACAAAATCATCTTTTATTTTACCGCCGATGGGCGGGTGGATTTCCGCGAACTGGTCAAGGACCTGGCCTCTGTCTTCCGCACCCGTATCGAACTGCGCCAGATCGGCGTGCGCGACGAAGCGAAAATGCTGGGCGGCATCGGGCCCTGCGGCCGGCTGCTCTGCTGCTCTACGTTTTTGGGCGACTTCGAGCCGGTGTCGATCAAGATGGCAAAAGACCAAAACCTTTCGCTGAATCCGGCCAAAATCTCCGGTCTCTGCGGCCGGCTGATGTGCTGTTTGAAATACGAAAACGACAACTACGAAAGCACCCGGGACGAAATGCCGGACATCGGCGCGACGGTGACCACGCCGTTGGGCGAAGGGCGTGTCGTCTCCGTCAACGTGCTCGACCAGTCCGTTCAGGTAGAGCTTTCGGAAAACAAGCGCGTCATCGAATTTGCGCTCGATGAGATTGTCGTGGGTCATCCGACGTTTGACTAACGAGAGGACAGAGCAGGTTAGATTTGGGTAGCGGGGATGAGGTGAGCAAGTGGACAAACGGGAAATCTTCGTCAAGATGGCCAGCATCGAGGAACGAATTGGCGATCTGTATCGGGAAATTGGCGAATTGAAAGACGTCATCGTTGTCTTGATGGAGGAAAACGCCCAATTACTCGTGGAGAACCAACACCTTCGCAATCGGCTGGACAAGAAGACAGCCAGTCCGCCGCCGGAACCAAAAGAAACGGTCAAGCAGGAAACCGCCAAGAAGAAAGTGGTCGGAGAAGGCTATGACAATCTGGCGCGGCTGTATGCGGAAGGTTTTCACATTTGCAACGTTCATTTCGGCAGCCTGCGCAAAGAGGGAGATTGCCTGTTCTGCCTCTCCTTCCTCAGCGGCGGTGTTCACAAATAACAGGATAGCATGGCCTTTTTGTACCGAAGCGACCTGAGCATTGCGGCAGGTCGCTTTTTGCAGACAACGTGCAGAGGCCGTTACAGACTGATGGTGGAAAAAGGAGTATGGAACAACGGATGCAACCGGAAATCAACGTGCCGCTCTACGAGACGGAGCGCATTGACGACCTGCTCACCCATGAAATGAAAATCATCCAGAGCCGTGAAGTATTTTGCTTCTCCATGGATGCGGTGCTGCTTGCCCGCTTTGCGTCGGTGCCCAAACGGGGACGGGTGCTCGACATGTGCACGGGCAACGGCGCGATCCCGCTGATCATGACGACGCGGTCGCCGGAAGCGGTGTTTGAAGGCATCGAGATTCAGGAGCGGCTGTATGACATGGCCAGTCGGAACGTCAAGCTGAACAGGCTGGAATCGCGCATCACGATGCACCACGGCGACGTGAAGGACGCCGTGCAGTTGTTCGGGCACGGCAAGTTTGACCTGATTACCTGCAATCCGCCGTACATGCCGGCGACCAGCGGCGAGAAAAACGTCAGCGAACACTTTGCCATCGCCCGCCACGAAATCTTGCTGTCGCTGGAAGACGTCATTCGGGTGGGCAGCCAACTGCTGAAAAACGGCGGGAAGATCGCCCTGGTGCACCGCTCGACGCGCCTGGTGGACATCATCACGCTGATGCGCCAGTACGGCATCGAGCCGAAGCGGATGCGGCTGGTCTACCCGCGCCGCGACGCCGAGCCCAACATGCTCCTGATCGAGGGGATGCGCAACGGCAGGCCGGAACTGCGCATCCAGCCGCCGCTGATTGTCTACGAAAACGGAGAGGAATACTGTGAAGAACTGCAGGAGATCTATTTCGGAAAGCGGGATTCCCTCGCATAAAAGCCACTTTGTCTACATCCTGCGCTGCGCGGACGGGACCTATTACACCGGGTATGCCACGGAATTGGCCCGCCGCATCCGGGAGCACAACGAGGGCAGAGGGGCCAAGTACACGCGGGGCCGAGGGCCGGTGGAGCTGATGTATTGGGAAGAAGGGACGGACCGCTCGTGGGGAATCAGGCGGGAGGAAGCGATCAAACGCCTGACCCGCTCTCAAAAGGAAGAACTGATCGAGGAAGGTGGTCGTAAGTCATGAACGTCCAGCGCAGTTTCGCCGACGAACAGACGGGAGTCCTCTACCTGGTGGCCACGCCCATCGGCAATCTGGACGACATCACGGTTCGCTGTCTGGAGACGCTGCGGGCCGTCGATGTGATCGCCTGCGAAGACACCCGGCAAACCCGCAAGCTGCTGAACCATTTTCAGATTGAGAAGCGGACGGTCAGCTACCACGAACACAACAAGGAGGCCAGCGGCAGCGGTCTCTTGCAATGGCTGGCGGAAGGAAAGCGGATTGCCCTGGTCAGTGACGCCGGTCTGCCCGCCATCTCCGACCCGGGGGCCGATCTGGTGCGGGATGCCGTGGCGGCCGGCTTTCCCGTCGTTCCTGTCCCCGGCGCAAACGCGGCGCTGACCGCGCTGATCGCCTCCGGCCTGCCGACGGACCGCTTTGTGTTTTGCGGCTTTTTGCCGCGCGACAACAAAGACCGCCGGGAAGAACTGCAGCGGCTGGAGCGCTACCCGGAGACGCTGCTGTTTTACGAAGCGCCCCATCGCATCGTGAAAACGCTCCAGGCGATCCGGGAAGCCTGGGGCGATCGCCGGGCCGTGCTGGCGCGGGAGTTGACCAAGCGCTACGAAGAGTTTGCCCGCGGCACGCTGGGGGAGCTGATCGACTGGCTGGCGGCGGGGGAGGCGCGAGGCGAGTACTGCCTGATCGTGGAAGGATACCGCGGCGCGCCGGCCGCTCCGGAAGAAGAAGCGGCCTGGTGGCAGCCGCTTGACATCCGGGAGCATGTCGACCGCTACTGCGAACAAGGCATGAGCAAAAAGGAAGCGATCAAGAAGGCAGCGGACGACCGGGGCCTGTCCAGGCGGGACGTCTACAATGAATACCACCGCGATCCGGAAGCGTGATCGCATGAAAAAAGGCCGGGGAGTCATCCCCGGCCTCCTTCGTCTTACCGGCAGCGCTTCGTACAAAGCGGCTCTGTATGGTTGAGCGGACGATTAACGCTTGACCGCAGGCAGTTCGTTCAGGCAGTCCTGGCAAATGATTTTGCCTTTGAAATAGGAAACCCGGTCCGCATTGCCGCAGAAAATACATGCAGGCTCGTACTTTTTCAGGATAATGCGCTCTCCGTCCACGTAAATTTCCAGCGCGTCCTTTTCGGCGATGCCCAGGGTGCGGCGCAGTTCAATCGGAATCACCACGCGGCCCAGCTCGTCCACTTTACGTACAATCCCCGTCGATTTCATCATGAATCGTCTCTCCTCTCACAATGTTGCCCAGTGTCGTTTATTGTGCAAATCGGATTATTAATCGTCAATATTCGACAATTTCCGTTGTTCTCATCATACCAGCGATTCCCAAAGGTGTCAATATGATTTTTACAAATCTTTGAAGCCACATCTGGCGCGGGTTTGACAGATATGTACAGCATCATTGTTTGCATGTGCTCGACATCAATATTCATCGGTATCTTGGAAAAAAGTAACTGGAAGCGCATAGGGGCGAATTCGTCACTTTATGTCGAATGATAGAGAAGGTGATTCGACAAAAGTGGCCTTTTTTCCCCTTGATTCCTTTTTTTGCCCTTTTGCCCGTCAAGCGTCTGTCCCGCCGCAAAGTTGCAGGCGGGTGGTTTACAAAATGAGGCGGTTGTGTACAATAGAGGGTGAATCAGGTATTTCATAGCGAACGACGATGACGGGAAGAGTAGGCTTGCCATCCTTATGACAGAGAGCCGGGGTAGCTGCGAACCGGTATAAGCGATCAAGCCGAAAATGGCCCCCGAGTCTCGCGGATGAACCGCCGTTTCCGGCGCCAAGTAGTCTGCGACGCAAGCCTGCGTTACGGGTGAGTCAGCAGCAGTCTGACTCGACAAGTCCGCTGTTCGCGAGAAGGCGGAGCATTTGGGTGGTACCACGAGAACAAGGCTCGTCCCAATCTGGGGCGGGCTTTTATTTTTTAACGTATGTCAGGAGGGTTTTGTTGCATGAAACCGACGTACTACATTACCACGCCGATTTACTATCCGAGCAACAAGCTGCACATTGGCAACGCCTACACCACCATTGCCGCCGATGCAATGGCGCGCTACAAACGGCTGCGCGGCTACGACGTCTACTACCTGACCGGTACGGACGAGCACGGGCAAAAGCTGCAGGAGCGGGCGGCCGAAGACGGCAAGCAGCCGCTTGAATTTATCGACCCGATTGTCGACTGGATCAAGGATCTGTGGGCAAAGCTGGACATCTCCTACGACGATTTTATCCGTACGACCCAGCCGCGCCACAAGGAAGTCGTGCAAAAGGTGTTCAAACGGCTGCTGGACCAGGGAGACATCTACCTGGGCGAATACGAGGGCTACTACTGCGTACCGGACGAGGCGTTCTGGACCGAGACGCAGTGCAAGACGGACAAAGGCTACTTCTGCCCGGACTGCGGCCGCGAAGTGAAAAAGGTGAAGGAGAAAAACTACTTCTTCCGCCTGTCCAAGTACCAGGACAAGCTGCTGAAGTTCCTGGAGGAGAATCCGGACTTCATCCAGCCGGAGTCCCGCCGCAACGAAATGATCAACAACTTCCTCAAGCCGGGTCTGCAGGACCTCTCCGTCTCCCGCAGCAGCTTCGACTGGGGCATCAAGGTGCCGGACGATCCCGAGCACGTCATCTACGTCTGGATTGACGCGCTGACCAACTACATCTCCGCGCTGGGCTACCTGTCCGACGACGACAGCAAGTTTCGCAAATACTGGCCGGCGGACGTCCATCTGGTGGGCAAGGACATCCTCCGTTTCCACACCATTTACTGGCCGATTCTCCTGATGGCGCTGGACGTGCCGCTGCCGAAAAAGGTGTTCGGCCACGGCTGGCTGCTGATGCCGGACGGAAAGATGTCCAAATCCAAAGGCAACGTGATCGATCCGAAGCTTCTGATCGACCGCTACGGCTCCGACGGCGTGCGCTACTTCCTGCTGCGGGAAATCAACTTCGGCCAGGACGGGGTCTTTACGCCGGAGTCGTTCATCCAGCGGCTCAACTATGACCTGGCCAACGACATCGGCAACCTGCTGAGCCGCACCGCGACGATGATTGAAAAATACTTCGACGGCATCGTGCCTGCTCCGCAGGAGGCGGGCGAACCGGACGACAGCCTGATCGAACTTGCCACCAAGACGAAAGCGCTGGTGGAGGAGCACATGGACGAAATGCGCTTCAGCAACGCGCTGGCCCACATCTGGGAGCTGATCGGCCGGACCAACAAGTACATCGACGAGACCATGCCGTGGAACCTGGCCAAATCCGACGAGACCAAAGGCCGCCTGGCCACCGTCATGTACAATCTGGCGGAATGCATCCGCATCGTCTCCATCCTGATTCAGCCGTTCATGACGAAAGCCCCGGCGAAAATCTGGGACCAATTGGGCATCCTCGACAAGCCGGAAGCACTGACCTGGGAGTCCGCCGGCGTCTGGGGAGGCCTGCCGGTCGGCAGCACGGTCAGCCGCAAGGAGCTGCTCTTCCCGCGTCTGGACGTGCAGGCGGAGCTGGCGTTCATCGACGAATCCACGGCGGAAGCGCGCCGTCAGGCAGAAGAGAACAAGCGAAAACAGGAAGCGTTGAAAGGAGAAGCATCCGTGAAAGAGACAACCGCGAACCAAACCGATGCACAGGCAAACGACAAACCGGCGGACGCGAAAGAGGAAATCACGATCGACGATTTTGCCAAAGTGGAACTGCGCGTGGCGCAAGTCGTCGAGTGCGTGAAGCACCCCAACGCCGACAAGCTGCTGGTGCTCCAGTTGGACCTCGGCTATGAGAAGCGCCAGGTGGTTTCCGGCATCGCCAAGTACTACACGCCGGAAGAAATGATCGGCAAAAAGGTGATCCTGGTCGCCAACCTGAAACCGGTGAAACTGCGCGGCGAACTGTCGCAGGGCATGATCCTGGCCGCGTCCGCAGGCGATCAACTGACGCTGGCGACCGTCGATCCGAGCATGCCGAACGGAGCAATCGTGAAGTAGGGAAAGGAAGGTCGATCCCGTGTTATTCGATACGCACGCGCACCTCAATGCCCGGGAGTTTGACGAGGATCGTGAGGACGTGATTGCCCGCGCGCGGGAAAACGGCGTGAGCACCATCGTCAACATCGGCTTCAACGCCGAGACGATCCCCACCTGCCTGGAGCTGGCGGAGCGCTACGACTTCATCTACGCCGTGGTCGGCTGGCACCCGCAGGACGCCAAGGACATGACCGACGAGCATCTGGAGTGGCTGGAGGAGCTGAGCCGCCACCCGAAAGTGGTCGGACTGGGAGAAATGGGTCTGGATTACTACTGGGACACCTCGCCGCGGGACGTGCAGGCGGAGGTGTTCCGCAAGCAGATCCGCCTGGCCAAAAAGCTGGGCCTGCCGATCATCATTCACAACCGGGACGCCCACCAGGATGTCATCACGATTCTGAGGGAGGAGAAGGCGGCCGAAGTGGGCGGCATCATGCACTGCTTTTCCGGGAGCTGGGAGACGGCCAAAATGGCGCTCGACATGAACTTCTACATCTCGTTCGGCGGTCCGCTCACGTTCAAGAACGCGAAGCAGCCGAAGGAGGTGGCGGCCAAGGTGCCGCTCGACCGTTTGCTGATCGAGACCGACTGCCCGTACCTGACCCCGCACCCGTATCGCGGCAAACGAAACGAGAGCGGGTACGTCCGCTACGTCTGCGAGGCAATGGCCGACATCCACGGCCTGTCCTACGAGGAAATGGCCCGGATCACCGCCGAGAATGCCCGCCGGCTGTTCCGGCTGGAGGCCCGTACGGAATAACCGTGTCCGAAGCCGCATGACCAATGACGAAAGCCCTTCTGTGATCGCGCATCAGCGCATCGCAGAAGGGCCCTGTTTTTTTCAAATCAAATCCCGGCTTGTTCTTTGCGCACATCCGGCGGCGTTTTCCGGCAGGCGGCTGAGCGTTTCCCGCCAAGCCAGGTTCTCCCGCCGTTTTGCCCTGCATACCATAGTCCATATGTCGAACGATTCCATTCTCCTCGACAGAGATGCTCGACACAAACTTGCTTCCATTCGCCATTCGCTTTTTGCTAGGCTGGTAGCAATCATCATTTGGATCTAGGAAGGGGGCAATTTGACAAACCGGAGAAAGTAGCATACAATCAAGACCGACCTTGTTCAGAACTGGCCAATTTCCAAAATATTGGTGCGATTTCATCACCCTTGCCTGACCAGACAGGAAAAGCCTTGTGCTTTTCTAGGAAAAAGGAGTGTGGGAAATGGAGTTACGCACGGTATGGGAACGGCAGAAGAAGCGAGCGATTGCCGTACTGGGCGGTCTCGCTCTGGTGCTGGTACCCATGATTGGCTATTTTTCTGCCCAAGCAACGCAACCGAAGCAGGTCACGTTTACCTTGGACGGCGTCACCCAAAAGGTGGGGACCAAGGCGCAAACCGTCGAGCAGTTTTTGGAAGAACGACACATTGCGGTGACAGACAGCGATTACCTGCAGCCAGACGCAGACACCAAAATCACCAACGGAACAACCATTACCTTACATACACGCTGGGCAATCCCTGTCCACGTGGACGGGCAGACAAAAGTCGTGCAAACGCTCAGCCGTGACGTCGCCGGCGTCTTGAAGGACGCGGGAATCACGCTGGGCAAACAGGACCGGGTGGAACCGGCACTGACAGCGTCTCTCTCCAAAGACTCGACGATCTCCGTCACGCGCGTCAGCGAACGGATCGTCACGGTGGAGGAGCGCGTGCCATACCAGGAAATTCGCAAAAGCGATGGTTCTCTGACAAAGGGACAGACCCGCGTACTGCAAAGCGGGCAGGAAGGGAAGGCCATCGCGCACTACAGACTGGTCACGGAAAACGGCAAAGAAATATCCCGTGAACTGGTGAAACGAGATGTCATCACACCGAAAAAAGACCGTATTGTCGCGGTGGGAACGGCCGCATCCGTTCAAGCCGACACGTCAAAACGGGTCGTTGCCGCAGCGGGGTTGGTCTCCCGCGGCGGCAAAGTGTTCCGGCCGAAACAGGTACTGAACGGGGTTACTTTGACCGCCTACTCTCCGGCAGGAGGAGGCAAACCCGTCGGCTCGCCGGGTTATGGCCGCACGGCTACCGGTGTCAAGGCGAAAGCCGGGCACACCATTGCCGTCGATCCCAAAGTCATTCCGCTGGGATGGTGGGTGTTTATCGACGGAATCGGGTATCGTCGGGCGGAGGATACGGGCGGAGCGATACACGGTCACAAGATCGACGTGTTCGTCAGCACCGAAGCGGAAGCGGTCCAGTTCGGCCGCAAGCGAAATCGCACGGTCTACATTATCGGACCGCACAAGCCTTAGGGACAGGAGCCTGCGCTCCTGTCTTCTGTTTGCTGTCTTACCAATATGACGGGTGGGGAGCGGAAACGTTTCAGCCACACGGACAGAAACGGAACTTGTTTTTGGTGTACACTAATACCATTCCAACACGGTAGGAAAGCGGGAGCAGCGACATGAAGATCAAAGAAGTCATCGTCGTGGAAGGGCGGGACGACACGGCCGCCATCAAGCGGGCCGTCCAGGCGGACACGATCGAGACGGGCGGGTCTGCCATCAACCCGAAAACGATCGAAAAGATTCGCCTGGCCCAACAAAAACGCGGCGTCATTATTTTTACCGACCCCGATTACCAGGGAGAGCGGATACGCAAGATCATCAGCCGGGCGGTGCCGGGCTGCAAGCACGCGTTCATCACCCAGGAGGACGGGACGAAAAAAGGGGACATCGGCGTGGAGAACGCTTCCCCCGAGGTGATCGTCCGCGCGCTCTCCGAGGTGCGTACCGAGATGGCCGATCAGGCCGGGGAGATCACGCCCGACGACATGATCGCCTACGGATTGACCTCGGGTCCGGATTCCAAGGAGCGGCGAATCAAACTGGGCGAACGGCTGGGCATCGGGTACGCCAACGCCAAGCAGATGCTGCAGCGCCTGAACGCCTTTCAAATCAGCCGGGCGGAGTTTCTCGCCGCCATGAAGGCCATTGACGAAGGAGGGGAGCAGCCATGACCCGAGCCGTCGGCAAAGATATCGCCACGCCTACGCGGACCAGGGAAATCCTGGAGAAGTACGGCTTTTCGTTCAAGAAAAGCCTGGGCCAAAACTTTTTGATCGACACCAACATTCTGCACAACATCGTGGCGGCGGCCGAACTGGACAAGGGGAAGGCGGCGCTGGAGATCGGTCCCGGCATCGGCGCGCTGACCGAACAGTTGGGCAGAGCCGCCGGCCGTGTCGTGGCGGTCGAAATCGACCAACGGCTGCTGCCCATCCTGGCGGAAACGCTGGCTCCCTATGAAAACGTGGAAGTGGTGCACGGAGATGTGCTGGAGCTGGATCTGCGGGCGCTCCTGGCGGACAAGCTGGCTGGCTACGAACAGGTGAGCGTCGTGGCCAACCTGCCGTACTACGTGACGACGCCGATCCTGATGAAGCTGCTGGAGGAACGGCTGCCGCTGGAGCATATCGTGGTGATGATCCAGAAAGAGGTGGCGGACCGGATCGCTGCCAAGCCGGGTACCAAGGACTACGGCTCGCTCAGCGTCGCCGCGCAGTTTTTCGCGGAGACGGAAGTGGCGATGGTGGTGCCGGCCAGCGTTTTCATTCCCCGGCCCAATGTCGATTCCGCCGTGATCAAGCTGACGATCCGCAAGCAGCCTCCTGTCGAGGTGGACGACGAAGCGCTGTTTTTCCGCGTGGTACGGGCTTGTTTTGCGCAGCGGCGGAAGACGCTGCTCAACAACCTGATGAACGGTTTGTTCGACAAAACACAAAAAGACGATGTGGTTCGGCTGCTGGCTGAGCTGGGGATCGACCCCGGCCGCCGCGGCGAGACCCTGGGCATCGAAGAATTTGCCCGGCTCGCCAACGCCATCCGCCGCAGCAATCTGATGCCGCATCGAACATGAGGAACGCCCCTTGGAAACAAGGGGCGTTCGGATTGTTGGGACAGTCTCTTTTTTCGTCGAAAGGGGACTGTCTCAGCCATCTGAGGGCACGATGATAATGGGACGGAGGAAGTCGGTCGGGAATTTTTTTGCCGGACGTGCCTGTCCCCGGACAAGCCATGTGACAAAAATCCGCTGATTTCACGAAAAAAACACCGTTGACAAGAACTGATTTTGGTTGCTATAATTTTTTATTTCTTTGACAAAATAAGCATAGACTGTTATAATGGAATCAAGCGAGGTGGATGGAACAATGGCAAGAAACGCGTTACTTGACATTAAACGCAGTTTAGACGAGCACATTGGCGAACGCATCCTGCTGAAAGCCAATGGCGGTCGCCGCAAAACCGTCGAACGGACGGGCATCCTCGAAGAAACGTACCCATCTGTATTCGTTGTAAAGCTTGATGACGACCAATTGTTTGAGCGAGTTTCATACAGCTATGCTGACATCTTGACGGAAACAGTAGAATTGACAGTGTGCCGTGACAACGAGCACATTCGCATTACTTTTGTACAGCAGTAGAGCCCTGGGGGCTCTGCTGTTTTGTTTTTGCCTTCCTGTCGTCCCCGGTTCGGTGTACTCGATATCATATACGTCCGGCGCCGTTTCGGTGTCGGCTGAATCGAGACAGCGGCCGGGGTTTTTTTGCCCGGCCTCGCGCATACTAAGGCTGTCAACGGGAAAAGGAGGATGTTATGGGTCGCAGACGAGGCATCATGTCTGAAGCGTTCAAGATGGAGTTGGCCAAGGAGCTGGGGTTTTACGACACGGTGAAAACCGAAGGCTGGGGCGCCATCACCACGCGCGATGCCGGGAATCTGGTCAAACGCGCGATTCAGATCGCCGAGGAAGCGTTAGCCAAACAGAATGCCAAATAAACTCGTTGACGGGCCGGGGCAACCCGGCTTCTTCCTGCGTTTTTGGTTTCGCGGCAGTTGCTCTGCATTGCCTATTATGATAGAATATTCAGAAAAATACACACGCGTGTCACTAGGCGAACTAGGCATGAGCGAACGGAAGCGGCAGGGGCGAGTCCCTCTGCTCCGGACGCTCATGCTTTTTTCAGGAGGTGAAAGCGGGCAGCAGACCGGGAACAGGCGAGGGTTACGCACCAAACAGATCGATCAGCGACAGGAGGAATGGGAAGCATGTGGAAAAGCAAGGGAATCGTACGGGGAACAGTGGCCGCTCTTGTCATCTCTGCGGCGCTCTATACGCCAGTTTCGGCCCAAACGGAGGCGGCAACTCCCGAGCCGCCGCCATCAGCGTCTGCGGAAGCGCCGGCGAGCGTCATCCAAAACGACGAGCCCACATCCGTCCGCATCAATCAGTTGGTCGACACGGCCATGTACTACTACTGGCACGGCGGCGACCTGCAGCAAGCGGAAAAGGAAATCTTCAAGGGCATCACCCTGAAAGGCAAATACGATGTGGTCGAACACGCCTTTCGGGAAGCGACGATCCTCGATCCGTACAATCTGGATCTGAAGTTTTCGCTGGCGTCGACGCAGGTCATCCAGAAAAAGCTGCCCGAAGCCCTGCAGACGTACCGGCAGATCCTGCGCCTGGACCCTGACAATTTCAACGCCACCCTGCTGTTCGCCGTCTACTCCAAGGCGAACGGAGACGAGCGGGCGTTTCAGGAGGCCGTGTCCAGGCTGCGGACGATCGATCCGCAAAGGACGGCCGCCTATCTGGAAAAGCTGCGGGCGACAGACGAGATCCTGGCCGGCAGGCTCAACACCGCGGTTCCGGCCGGGCTGCCGCAAACCCGGCACGCGATCGTGATCCTGGGCTACGCGCTGGCGGACGACGGTTCGATGCGCCAGCCGCTCGTGGACCGGCTGAAAACGGGCCTGGCGGTCGCCAGACAATACCCGCAGGCCAACATCATCGTTACCGGCGGAGTGCCGAAGCAGGGCGTCACCGAAGCGGATGCGATGAGCCGGTGGCTGGTCTCCCAAGGGATTGACCAGGACCGCATCCTCCTGGAGAACAAGTCGACGGACACGGTGGAAAACGCCCTGTTTACGACGGCGATCCTGGAGAGGGAAGGGATCCGCGACGTCACGTTGGTGACCAGCGCGAGCCATATGAGACGGGCATTGACCGTCTTTCGCGAAGCCGGCGAATTATACGCGAAGATGAACGGCGGCAGCGGGAGCGTCAGATTTAGCCATGCGGCCAGCCTGGATTACCCGACGATCGAGGAGGCGCAGCAGGTGACGAAAGACGAGCGGCTGGTCACCTACCGTGACCTGCTGAGAGCGTCGGGCATCTGGGCGTATCCCGGAAAACAGCGATAGGCTTTTCTTCCGTCCAACTGGCATGGCAGAGAACCCCTGTGCTACAATAAGAGACTAGGAAATCTGAACGTAGGCAGAGGTGAACAACATGCGTATCTCGGTCAAAGCGCCCGCCAAAATCAACCTGACTCTCGACGTGCTGGCCAAACGGCCGGACGGTTATCACGAAGTGGAAATGGTGATGACCACGGTGGACTTGGCGGATCGCGTAGACCTGACCTTGCGCCAGGACGGCGCCATTACGCTGGACTGCTCTGCCAGTTTTGTACCGGACGACATACGCAACCACGCCTACAAGGCGGCGGTGCTGCTGCGTGAACGCTATCAGGTGCGCCAGGGCGTACATGTGTATATCGACAAACAGATTCCCGTAGCCGCCGGACTGGCCGGGGGAAGCAGTGACGCGGCAGCCGCCCTGCGCGGCCTGAACAAGCTGTGGAACCTCGGGCTGAGTCTGGACGAGCTGGCCGCCATCGGGGCGGAAATCGGATCCGATGTGCCGTTTTGCGTCTACGGCGGCACGGCACTCGCCAGGGGGCGGGGCGAGCAGATCACCCATCTGCCGGCTCCCGCTCCCTGCTGGGTCATTTTGGCGAAACCGCCGATCGGGGTCTCCACTGCTGACGTGTACGGCCAGTTGCGCGTTCAGGAGATCGCCTGCCATCCTTCGACGGAACAGATGATCAAGGCGATTCGCGAACAGGATTTTTCGCTGATGTGCCGCTCCATGGGCAACGTGCTGGAAGAGGTGACGCTGGCCATGCACCCGCAAGTGCGGCAGATCAAGGAGCTGATGGAGCAGTCGGGAGCGGACGGCGTGCTGATGTCGGGGAGCGGCCCGACCGTGTTTGCCCTCGTACAAAAGGAAGCGAAGGTGCACCGTATCTACAACGCGCTGCGCGGGTTTGTCAAAGACGTGTTCGTCGCCCGCATGCTGGGGATGCCGGATGGGGAAATGCTTGCATGAACCCGTATGGAAATGATACATTAGCACCATAATATTCGGTTTTTTGGAGGAAGAATCATGAAGAAAATGCGCAGAAGTGCGCGTCTGGTCGACATGACGCAGCACTTGCTCGCCCATCCCCACACGTTGATTCCACTCACCATGTTTGCCGAACAGTACGGGGCGGCCAAGTCGTCCATCAGCGAAGACCTGTCCATTATCAAGGAAGCGTTTGAGAGCCAGGGTGTGGGCGCGCTGCGAACGGTAGCGGGAGCGGCCGGCGGAGTGAAGTACATTCCCCAGATGAAGACGGAACACGCCCTTCACTTCATGCGCGAACTGATCGGCCATTTGGAAAATCCCGACCGCCTGCTGCCGGGCGGCTACCTGTACATGTCCGACATCCTCGGTCATCCGGCCACCATGGCCCGGATCGGCAAGCTGTTTGCCACCGCCTTTGCGGAAAAGAACGTGGAAGTGGTCATGACGGTGGAAACCAAGGGGATTCCGCTCGCCTACGCGACGGCCGCTTATCTGAACGTGCCTGTCGTGATCGTCCGGCGCGACAACAAGGTGACGGAAGGGTCCGTGGTCAGCATCAATTACGTGTCCGGCTCGAGCAAGCGCATTCAGACGATGTCGCTGGCCCGCCGTGCGCTGGCCGAACAGTCCCGCGTCCTGATCGTCGACGATTTCATGAAGGCCGGCGGCACGATTCGCGGCATGATCGATCTCCTGCAGGAGTTCCGCGCCACCGTGGTGGGCTGCGGCGTGTTGGTGGAGACGGCTGACGTCACGGACCGCCTCGTGGACGAGTACGTCTCGCTGGCCAAGCTGCGCGATGTGGACGTCAAGGGCAAGCAGATCGAGATCGAGCTGGGCAGTTATTTTCACGAGAGAGAGGAGTAATGGACAGATGGCGATTTCATTTGTTTCGACGGACAAGGCGCCGGCGGCGATCGGTCCGTACAGCCAGGCGGCCAAGGCAGGCCCGTTCCTGTTTGCGTCCGGCCAAATTCCGCTGCGCCCGGACGGCACCCTGGTCGAAGGGGATATCGTGGAACAGGCGCACCAGGTGTTCGCCAACATCAAGGCGATCCTGGCCGAAGCCGGGCTGACGCTCTCCGACGTGGTGAAAGCGACCGTGTTTATCAAGGACATGAACGATTTTGGCCGGCTGAACGAAGTGTACGCCGAATACTTCGGCGATCACAAACCGGCCCGCTCCACGGTGGAAGTGGCCCGTCTGCCGCGCGACGTGAAGGTGGAAATTGAAGTCGTTGCGTACACGGGAGAATAAACATCAGGTATGACAAGCCCGACACCCAGGCAGTGTCGGGCTTGTTTTTTTCCAATTTATTCGGCAGGGGAGATAAAATTATAGTTTTTTTTGCAAAAATTCGGTAACCCAGCAGGAATATTTACCCAGAGCGTGGAATTACTCCTAAACGCTTTGATAGATAAAGGGAGTGAACTTGATGGAAGTAACAGACGTCAGACTTCGCCGCGTGAATACGGATGGTCGAATGAAAGCCATTGCGTCCATTACGATTGACCATGAATTCGTGGTTCATGATATCCGTGTCATTGACGGGAACAATGGCATGTTTGTTGCGATGCCCAGCAAACGCACCCCGGATGGGGAGTTCCGCGACATCGCACATCCGATCTCCTCTGCCACGCGCGAAAAGATTCAAGCTGCTGTGCTGGCTGAATACGAGCGCGTCGGTCAGGAAGAGGAGAACACCATCGAAGCAGGCGCTTGATTCAAGCCCAACAAAAGCACCCGGTCGCGACGACTGGGTGCTTTGTTCTTGCCGGAGCGGCCGGCAGAAAGACGCCAGGCGCGGCTGTTCGGCCGGTCCCGGCCCGGCTGCCGACCCGCCGCCGGCCACGAGCTGGACGGCAGCGGCCCTCCGCTAATAGCAGGCCTCCAGATCGGCTATGATTTTTTCCCTGTCCAACCCTTCGCCGATAAAGACGGCGACCATCTTCGGGCCGAAGTTTTCGAAGGGAAACAGGTTCACCTGATTGTCGGTGTGCTGAAATGAAATCAGTTCCTCCCGCCCTTTAAACAGCACGTATCCTTTGGCGCGGTAGACGTTTTTCGGCAGATCCCAGAGAAAATCCTCAAACTTTTTTGCGTCCACCGGTCCAGTAAAATGGTAGGAAAAGGTCTCAATGCTGTTGTACAGCGACGGCTGACCGGCTGAAATACCGAGCGATCGTTTCACTTTTTCCAGGGCGGACATTCGTCCTATGCTTTTTTGCACAGGAGAGCCGGCCGCCTTGTCCCGGGCCCGTTCCGCCGCGCTGCGTTCGGCGGCGCGCTTGACGTTCAACAGTTCCCGCAGGTCCATGTCGCTCTGGATCGTCTGGTGGATCGGGGCGTGCGGATTCAGCTCAAGCAGCTTGGCCTTTACTTTTTCCAACACCTCCGGGGTGACCAGATCGATTTTATTTAATAGAAGCAAATCGGCGTACTTCACCTGGTTGCGGATCGTCTTGACCAGCGAGCCGCTCGACTGGAAGCGGGAGTTGAGGTCGCGGAAGCGGGAAGCGTCCACGACGCTTATGATTCCCTTGAGCTCCATCCTGTCGTACAGCTCCGGATGGGTAAGCGCGTCCACCACGTCAACCGGATCGGCCACGCCGGTGGTTTCGATCAGGATGTGGTCAGGCTCGAAGGAGGAGAGAACGTCCTTCAGTCCGTCCGTCAGCTCCCCGCGAATGGAGCAGCAGATGCAGCCGTCCAGCAGCTTTTTCACCGGAAAGCCGAAGCCCTGAATCTGCTCGCCGTCGATGTCTTCTTCGCCCATCTCATTCATCAGGACCACGACCCGGCCGTCCTGGTTCCGCAGATAGGCCAGCAGTTTCTGCAGCAGCGTCGTCTTGCCGCTGCCCAGATACCCGGTCAAAATGTATACGCCAGCGCTCAACGCGTCCATCCCCCTTGCCTTTTCATGTAACGGTGAGAACACGGAGGGCGGAGGTGGGGGAAGTCCGTTTTTCTTTTTCGGAAAAGACGGACGATTCCTGCGGCGATCCGCTCTCGGTTCCCCTCCCATCATAATCCAGGCGGGAAACAGGCGTCAAACGTCTAAAAATCGCCATCGGAAACCAGTGCCTACCGTCTTGAAATCACCATTTGATTAAGATATAGTCATTGTGGAACTTATACGCTGGAGGGTTGACATGTCTAAGATCCATGCCGTGGTACTGGCTGCGGGCCAGGGAACACGGATGAAATCGAAGCTGTACAAGGTTCTTCACCCCGTCTGCGGCAAGCCCATGGTCCAGCATGTGGTGGACACGCTGGCTTCCATGCGGGTGGAAGATGTCATTGTCGTCGTAGGTCACGGTGCTGACGCTGTCCGTTCCACGCTGGGCGAACGCGTCACGTACGCTTTGCAGAAGGAACAGTTGGGTACGGCCCATGCCGTGCAGCAGGCGGTACCGTTTTTGCAGGCGAAAGAAGGAACTACGTTTATTTTGTACGGAGATGTACCCCTCCTGTCCGAGGAGACGCTCACTGCTCTCTTGCGCTATCACGAAGAGCAGCAGGCAGCTGCGACCGTACTGACTGCCGTCGTCCCCGACCCGACCGGTTACGGACGCATCGTGCGCAGTGAAACGGGCGAGGTGCTGCGCATCGTCGAGCACAAGGACGCTACTCCGTCGGAACGGGCGATCAGAGAAATCAACACAGGCATATACTGTTTTGACAATCAAAAATTGTTGAAAGCCTTGGCACAAGTGAAAAATGACAACGCCCAAGGCGAATACTATGTGACGGACTGCATCGGCATTCTGCGGCAGGCGGGCGAAAAGGTGGCCGCCTTTGAAGCGGTGGACCCGGATGAAACGATGGGCGTCAACGACCGCGCGCAGTTGGCCGAAGCCGAAGCGTACATGCGCAGGCGCATCGCCGTGCGCCATATGAAAAACGGCGTGACGATTGTCGATCCCGCATCCACGTACATCGAAGCGGACGTGGTGATCGGTGCGGATACGGTGATTCAGCCCGGAACGTTTTTGCGTGCAGGGACAACCATTGGCGCCGATTGCGTGATTGGTCCGCAGGCGGATTTGACCAATGTGCAGGTGGCGGATCACGTCACCATCTCCTACTCCGTCATGGTCGACGCCCGTGTGGAGGCAGACTCTACGGTCGGACCGTTTGCCTATGTGCGGCCGGGAACGGAAATCGGCCCGAATGTCAAAATCGGCGACTTTGTCGAACTGAAAAATGCGAAAATCGGCAAAGGCACCAAGGTGCCGCACCTCAGCTACGTGGGCGACGCCGAGATCGGCGAGGGCGTCAATATCGGCTGCGGTACGATTACGGTCAACTATGACGGCGCCGTCAAACACAAAACGGTCGTGATGGACGGCTCCTTTATCGGCTGCAACACCAATCTCGTTGCGCCGGTTACTGTGGGACAAAACGCGTACGTGGCCGCAGGTTCCACCATTACGCAGGACGTGCCGGACGAAGCGCTGGCCATCGCTCGTGAGCGTCAGGTAAACAAGCCGGGTTATGCCAACAAACTGCCGCGCAAAGGCAAGAAGGATTAACAACGGGGGGTTTTCTTAAATATCATGGCTAACTACCGCGATCCTAAACTGAAGGTCTTTACGTGCAACGCAAATCGCCAACTGGCGAAAGAGATTGCGGAGCACATCGGCGTGCCGCTGGGCAATGCGGAAGCAGTCCGCTTCAGCGATGGCGAGTGTCAAATCAAACTGAACGAAAGCGTTCGCGGTTGTGACGTGTTTGTGATTCAGCCAACATGTGCTCCCGTTAACGAACACCTGATGGAACTGCTGGTGATGGTCGATGCGCTGAAACGCGCCTCCGCCAAGAGCATCAACGTCGTGATTCCGTATTACGGGTACGCCCGCCAGGACCGGAAAGCCCGCGCGCGCGATCCGATCACGGCCAAGCTGGTCGCCAACCTGATCGAGACCGCAGGGGCGCACCGCGTCATCACGATGGACCTGCACGCGACGCAGATCCAGGGCTTCTTCGACATCCCGGTCGACCACCTGTTGGGCGTGCCGATTCTGGGGAAATACTTTTCCGAAAAAGGCCTGCAGGACATTGTCGTCGTCTCGCCGGACCACGGCGGCGTAACCCGCGCCCGCAAGCTGGCGGAGCGCCTGGAAGCGCCGATCGCGATCATCGACAAGCGCCGTCCGGAACCAAACGTGGCGGAAGTGATGAACATCGTCGGGAACATCGAGGGCAGAACGGCAATCATCATCGACGACATCATCGATACGGCCGGCACGATCACGCTGGCGGCCAACGCGCTGGTGGAAGCGGGTGCGCGTGACGTGTACGCGTGCTGCACGCATCCGGTGCTGTCCGGCCCGGCCATCCAGCGGATCAACGACTCCAAGATTCGCGAGTTGGTGGTGACCAACACCATTCCGTTGAGCCAGGACCGGATGATCGACAAGATCAAGGTGCTGTCCGTGGCGCCGATCATCGGGGAAGCGATCATCCGCGTTCACGAAGAGCTGTCCGTCAGCAAGCTGTTTGATTAGTACAACCCGGTCAGGGGATTGAAATACGCCTCCGCTGGACAAGCTAGGGAGTAGGAAGAATCTGCTAGCTGTCCAGAGGAGGTTTTTTTGTGGAAACGATCAAGGCGATCATCCGCCGCAAGGGAGAACAGCCGACGAACAACGAGCTGCGCCGCCAGGGCTGGGTCCCGGCCGTCGTCTACGGAAGCGACGTCCAGAACCTGCCGATCCAGGTGAATGGACGGGAGCTGGATCAGGCCCTGCGCCATCAGTCGACCAACAAGCCGTTCAAGCTGGTGATCAACGGCAACGAACATCCCGTGATGGTCTACGAACTGCAGCGTCATCCCGTGAAGGGCAGCATCCTGCACGCCGACTTCAAGAAAATCAGCATGAATGAAAAAGTGCACACCAGCGTCCCGGTGCTGCTGTCGGGCGACCCGGAGCTGGGGGTGGCCACCCTGGTCCGCCACAGCGTGGAAATCTCCTGCCTGCCCGGGAGCATCCCCGAATCGTTTACCGTCAACGTCGACGGCCTCAACATCGGGGACGTGGTGCTGGCCAAAGATCTGGAGATCGCGCCCGATGTCGATCTCGGGATTGACGAGATGGAAGTGATCGTCAGCGTGCTGCCGGTGAAGGCCCAATCGGACGAATCGGTGGAGGCGGAACAGTCGGCCGAGGCTGTGGCCGAAGAGGCGGGATCGCCGACAGAGGAAGCCAAAAACGCATAGAGGCTCCTGCCCCGGGACGTTCGGGGCTTTTCTTATGGCCGCGACCCTTCCTTGGCGTTGTCGCAGGAAAGGCGGAGCGGGAAAACGGTCCGCGCCGGCCGATGTGGACGGATGCCGCACCGCGGGGCACCGCATCGGCTTGGCGGAGCGGGGTTTTCTATGTACAATGAGGGGAGGTTAGGAGGGAACAACCGTGAAAGTGATCATCGGACTGGGCAACCCCGGGAAAAAATATGAAGATACAAGACATAATGCAGGGTTTATGGCCATAGATAAAATTAGCGACAAGTGGAACATTCCCGTACAGCAGAACAAGTTTCGCGCCATCGTCGGCGAGGGACGGATTGAAGGGGAAAAGGTGCTGCTGGTCAAACCGCAGACCTACATGAACCTGTCCGGAGAGTCCGTAGCCGAGGTGCTGAAGTTTTACAAGCTGACTCCGGACGATGTCGTGGTCATTTACGACGATCTGGATCTGCCTCCGGGCCAGCTTCGCCTGCGGTTAAAGGGCAGCGCAGGCGGACACAACGGCATCAAATCGCTGATCCAGCACATGGGCACCCAGGAGTTCAAGCGAATCAAGGTGGGCATCGGCCGCCCCGAACCGGGAAGGAGTGTAAGCGATTACGTCCTGCAGTCTTTTTCCGCCGCCGAGCGTCCGGTGATTGACGCCGCCGTGGAGCAGGCGGCCGACGCCGCCGCGATGTGGGCGAGAGAACCGTTTGAGATCGTGATGAACCACTACAACAGTCGGAAGTAACGCGGATAAGCGCCCGAGAGCCAAAGGACCCGCTTGCTCCAGGCGGCGGGTCTAGTATGTTTTTCCACCCCCTCGGCCATACTAAGCGGTAGAATGGCCGGGGGGTGTAATGCGAGTGAGCTTTCGCTATGTCTGCCGCTGCTGCGGCATCAGGATTGCGGAATTTGACGACACGCGCGTGACGGAAGCACAGTTGGGGTTGGATTCCTTGACCCCGGAAGAACGTGCTCTTATAATAACCAAAGAACCAGAGGGGGACACGGTTGTCAGCATCACGTGCGCCTACTGCCGTGAGGCGCTGGATCTGCACCCGGAACTTTCCCTGGTCGGCAATCCGCTCCAATAACATAGGAAACGAAAGGCTTTCGGTGGAAGGCTTGCAAGGACAAGGCCTTGGCTTCTTGAGCTAAGGCTTCTTTTCGCATGACAGAAAAACCAGAGAGGGGACTAATGGATGCAAGTCATCATTAACCCGATGAAACAGGACGCCAACATCGGGACAATTGTCGCCGGCCTGGAAAAGGGGCTGCACGAACAGCTCGTCTCCGGTTTGGCCGGTTCCGCCCGGCAGGCGCTGATGGTCGCGCTCAAACAGATGGCGGGCCGTCCGATGTGCGTCATCACTCATAACATGTTTCAAGCGCAAAAGGTGTACGAGGACCTAATCGAACTCCTCCCCGCCGACGAGGTGCTGCTCTACCCCGGAAACGAATTGATCGGCTCCGAATTGGCGATCGCCAGTCCCGAGATGCTGGCGCAGCGTATTCACGTGTTCAACCGTTTAGCCCAGGGCTTTACGGGTATTTTGGTTGCGCCATTTGCCGGCGTGCGCCGTCTGGTCGTGCCGCCTCACATCTGGCGGGACGCGCAGATCGAACTGCGGGTCGGTGAAGAACTGGACATCGACACGTTTTTGCTCCGCTGTGTGGAGCTGGGCTACGAGCGCGTCGACATGGTGGAGCGAAAAGGCGAATTCAGCGTGCGCGGCGGGATCATCGACCTCTACCCGATCGACTCGGAATGGCCGGTGCGGATCGAGCTGTTTGACGTGGAAATCGACTCGATCCGCACGTTTGACATGGGGACGCAGCGCTCGCTGGAGTCCGTCCAGTCGTTTACGATCGGGCCGGCCAAGGAGGTCATCGCCACGACCGCGCTGCTGCAGGAGGCGGCTGTCCGGCTGGAGCAGAAGCTGGGCGAAACGGTGGCCAAGCTGAAGGACGGGGCGGCCAAGGAAAAAGTGGTGCAAAAAATCGGCGCCGACGTGGAGCGAATGATGCAGGGACAGCGGTTTTCCCATCTCTACTCCTACATCTCGGTCATCTACCCGACAAACGACACGCTGCTCTCCTACATGCCGTCCGACACGGTGCTGATCGTGGACGAACCGTCCCGCGTGCTGGATACGGCGGCGCAGCTCCAAAAAGAGGAGGCGGAGTGGCTGACCGGCCGGATCACCGAAGGGGAGTACATGGCCAACCTGAGCCTGTCCCGCTCCTACGAGGAGACCGTGGGCGCGAAAAAGCGGCAGATCGTCTACCTGTCCCTGTTTTTGCGCCAGTCGCCGAAAACGCAGCCGCAAAACATCGTCAATCTCACCTGCCGGACGATGCAAAACTTCCACGGCCAGATGAACGTGCTGAAAACGGAGCTGGCCCGCTGGAAAAAATCGCAGGACCAGATCGTCTTCGTGGCCGCCGATCTGGAGCGGGCCAAGCGTCTGGAACGGGTGCTGCACGATTACGAGATGGAAGCGGACCTGTTGACGGAGCCGGTGGAATCAGTCCCGCCCGGCCGTCCGACCATCATTCTCGGCAACCTGCAAACCGGGTTTGAACTGCCGCTGAACAAGCTCGTCGTCATCACCGAGGGGGAAGTCTTTACCCCGAAACAGCGCAAGGCGCGCAAGGTCCAGCAGACGATGACCAACGCCGAGCGGATCAAAAACTACCTGGAGCTGAAGCCGGGCGACTACGTCGTGCACGTCAACCACGGGATCGGCAAATACCTGGGGATTGAAACCAAAGAAATTCTCGGAATTCATAAAGATTACTTGCATATTCAGTACGCCGGCGGAGACAGCCTGTTTGTGCCGATCGACCAGATTGACCACGTGCAGAAATACGTGGGCAGCGAAGAGGCGGAGCCGAAAATCTACAGCCTCGGCGGCAGCGAGTGGAAGCGCGTCAAGAACAAGGTGAAGTCCTCCGTCAAGGACATTGCAGAAGACCTGATCAAGCTCTACGCGGCCCGGGAAGCGGCCGTGGGACACGCGTTCTCGCCCGACACGGAGGAACAGCGGGAGTTTGAGGCGATGTTTCCCTACCAGGAGACGCCGGACCAGCTCCGGGCGATCGCCGAGGTCAAGGCGGACATGGAAAAGCGCCGGCCGATGGACCGGCTCGTCTGCGGCGACGTGGGCTACGGCAAGACGGAGGTGGCGATCCGGGCGGCGTTCAAGGCGGTCATGGACGGCAAGCAGGTGGCCGTGCTTGTGCCCACCACCATTTTGGCGCAGCAGCATTACGAGACCTTCCGCGAGCGCTTTGCCGACTACCCGATCCGCGTCGAGGTGCTCAGCCGGTTCCGCTCGCGCAAAGAGCAGAACGCCGCGCTGAAAGGGCTGAAGGAAGGCACGGTGGACGTCGTCATCGGGACGCACCGTCTGCTGTCCAAGGACGTTCAGTTTCGCGATCTCGGGCTGCTGATCGTCGATGAAGAACAGCGCTTCGGCGTCAGCCACAAGGAAAAACTGAAGCAGATGAAGACCAACGTGGACGTGCTGACCCTGACCGCGACGCCGATTCCGCGGACGCTGCACATGTCAATGATCGGCGTGCGCGACCTGTCCGTGATCGAGACGCCGCCGGAAAACCGGTTCCCGGTGCAGACGTACGTCATGGAGTACAGCCCGGCGCTGGTGCGGGAGGCGATCGAGCGGGAACTGGCCCGCGGCGGCCAGGTCTTTTTCCTCTACAACCAGGTGCAGGGGATCGAGCAGATGGCGGAGCAAATCGCCGCGCTCGTGCCGGACGCCCGCGTCGCCGTGGCGCACGGCCAGATGAACGAGAGCGAACTGGAAGGCATCATCCTGGACTTTTTGGAAGGCAATTACGACGTGCTGGTCAGCACCACGATCATTGAAACGGGCGTCGACATCCCCAACGTGAATACGCTGATCATCTACAATGCGGACAAAATGGGCCTGTCCCAACTGTACCAGCTCCGCGGACGGGTCGGCCGGTCCAACCGGATTGCCTATGCCTACTTTACCTACCAGCGGGACAAAGTGCTGACCGAAGTGGCGGAGAAGCGCCTGCAGGCGATCAAGGAGTTTACCGAGCTCGGCTCCGGCTTCAAGATCGCGATGCGCGACCTCTCCATCCGCGGCGCCGGGAACCTGCTGGGCGCCGAGCAGCACGGCTTCATCAACTCGGTCGGGTTTGACCTGTACAGCCAGATGCTGAAAGAGGCGATCGACGAGCTGAAAGGGGAAGTGAAGCAGGAGAGCGTCTCCCCGGTGGAGATCAACCTGCAGTTGGACGCCTACATCCCGTCGCTCTACATCACCGACAGCCGGCAGAAAATCGAGATGTACAAAAAATTTGTGGCCGTCTCCTCCCTGGAGGACGTGGACGACCTGGCGGAAGAGCTGCTGGACCGCTTCGGCCCCGTGCCGAAACCGGTGGAGAACCTGCTCACCATCTCCCGCCTGCGCGTCTACGCGCTGAAACACCGCATCACCGAGATCAGCCAGAAAAATCCGGACGAGATCAAACTGTATCTGCACCCCAGCCAGAACAACAACATCGACGGCGGCGCGTTGTTCGCGCTAGCCAGCAATTGGAGCAGGCGATTGGGTCTCTCGGGTGGACAACAGATCGTCATTACTGTTAAAGTAAAAGGGTTACAGGAAGATGAAGGCGTGCAGCTTGTAGAAAAGCTGCTGCGTCAATTTCACTTGGTGCGCAAGGACACCAGTACGGAAAGCACCGTCTCCTGAGGGGGAACGGGCTTTTCGGGAAGGGAGAGCCATTCCATGAAACGATCTGTAGCCATTTTGTCTTCCGCCGTCCTGGTCGTGGCGCTGTTGACCGGATGCGGAAAAGGAGACGACAACGCGGAGGCTTCCAAACCGACCAACCAGAACCAACCGGCACAAGCGGGTGATCAAGCCAATGCCAACGATCCGCTGGCGCAGTTTCCCAAGCTGAACCTGCCGTTCAGCGTCGATCCCAACGCCGCCGTCGTCGAGTACCAGGGAGGCACCCTGAGCGGGAAAGAGTTTGAGACGTTCCTGCGGGTGATCAACTTCCTCAATCCGATGCAGGGCCAAATGATTGAGGCGGCCGACCAGGAGATGCTGAAAACGTTCGCCCGCGAATTCACGGCGACGAAAATCCTGGCCGCCAAAGCCGACGCTGCCATCGAGAAAGAGTCCAGGGAGACGGCCGAGAAAAGCTTCGACAAGATCAAGGGGCAGTATCTCAGCCTCTTGGGCAAGGACGAAGCCAAGTTTGACAAGCTGATGGAGAACCAGGGCGTTTCCAAGGATGTCGTGATCGATCAGATGACGCTCATCAACAACTCGATCAACGTGCTGAAAAAGAACATTGATGACGCGGCGCTGAAAAAGATGTACGACGGGATGAACAAGGAATCGCTGACCGTCGCCTCTGTCCGCCACATCCTGATCTCCACCGAGAAACGGAAGCCGGAAGAAGCGCTCAAACTGGCCAACGATCTGGCGGCCCGCCTGAAAAAAGGGGAGGATTTCGCCAAACTGGCCAAAGAGTACAGCGACGACCCGGGCAGCAAGGACACCGGCGGTCTGTACGAAGACGCCGACGTGAGCCAATGGGTGCCGGAGTTCAAGGACGCCGCCCTGAACCTGCCGATCGGCCAAATCAGCGAACCGGTGAAAACCGATTACGGCTACCACGTGATGAAGGTGGAAAGCCGCAAGCAAAAGAGCTTCGACGAGATGAAAGAACAGCTTCGCGCGCAGGCGTTGGAGCAGGAGTACGACAAATTCGGCAAAACCGAGCTGGACAAGCTGATCACCAAGTACAACCTTCCGGAGCCGAAACCGGCTGCGGGACAAGCCAAAAAGTGACGGGGTCCTTTGACGTCCCGTCCCTTCACCGATGGGGGACTCGTTCGCCCATGTCCGTCGAACAGACAGGGAACCTGAGTTCCCTGTTTTTTCGTTTTCTCGCATATTCTTGAAGCACCGGCGAATACTATAGTCACTCGCTACCGCCCGGGGGAGAGTAACGGAAACAAGCTGGAAAATGTTGCAGTCGTCACCCGTCGTTAAAATGAGAATCTGAGGAAAAAATACAGGTAACCACCAACCCTTTCACAACCCACTTCTCACGAAAGCGAGGCAACATGACATGAAAGCAACTGGTATTGTTCGTCGCATCGACGACCTCGGCCGGGTCGTGATACCGAAGGAGATTCGTCGCACCCTGCGCATTCGCGAAGGTGATCCGCTGGAGATCTTCGTGGACCGCGACGGGGAGGTTATCCTGAAGAAGTATTCGCCCATCGGAGAACTGGGTGATTTCGCCAAGGAATATGCTGACTCGCTGTACGAAAGCCTGAACCATATCGTCCTGATTTCCGACCGCGACAGCGTCATTGCCGTGTCCGGCGCATCCAAGAAGGAGTACCTGGAGAAGGCGATCGGCAGCATCGTGGAAAAATGTCTGGAAGAGCGGAAAACGCGCGTCGAGAAGAATACGGGCACGTATGAAATCTGCCGCGACCTGAACGAAACGTACGGGTCCTTTGTAATCGCGCCGATCGTGGCCGGCGGCGACCCGATCGGCTCGGTGATTCTCCTCACGAAAAACGAGGGGACCAAGATGGGCGATCTGGAAATGAAAATGGCGGAGACAGCGGCCGGTTTCCTGGCCAAGCAGATGGAGCAGTAACGCTTCAAACAGCCTCGCGCGGCGGGGCTGTTTTTTTTACGTCCGGATGCGGGGCGCGCGCGTGAATCCCCGGCTTTTCTTCCCGTTGATCGGTTGTGATATAATGGACGCAGTTTGTGTTTGGAGAGGAGAACATCACGCGCATGGCTCAGGAAAAGGCATCCGTCCAATTTGTGAAAGGAGCGGCCATATTGGGGGCAGCCGGGCTGGTCTCCAAGCTGCTGGGGGCAGTGTACCGCATCCCGTACCAAAACATTGCCGGCGACATCGGCTTGTATGTCTACATGCAGGTGTATCCGCTGTACACCACGCTGCTGATCCTGGCGACGGCCGGGTTTCCCATCGCCATCTCCAAGATCGTCTCCGAACGCGTCGCGGTCGGGGATGTGCTCGGCGCGCGCAAGGCGTTTCGCGTCGCCAGCGTCACGCTGGTGGTGCTGGGGTTCTTTTTCTTCGCGCTGCTGTACGGCGGGGCGCCGCTGATCGCCAGGTTGATGGGGGATGAACACCTGGTCACCCCGCTCCGGGCGGTCGCCTGGTCGCTGCCCATCGTGCCGATGGCAGCCATTTTGCGAGGGTACTTTCAAGGTCATCAAAACATGATGCCGACCGGGGTATCGCAGGTGATCGAACAGCTTATCCGGGTCGTTTTCATTCTGCTGGCCGCCTACTGGGCAATGAGCGTCTACCAGGACGCCTATTTGGCCGGGACGGGCGCGGTCTTTGCCGCATTTCCCGGGGCGGTGGCCGCGGTGCTTGTCCTGTTGTGGTACTGGAAAAAGGACAAGCAGGCCGGACCGATCGGGGAGGGCGTGACGCAATCGGCCGACGTGGCGGTCTGGGGCAACCGGCAGGTGCTGAGAAGCCTGGTGTTTTACGCCCTGCCGATCTGCATGGGGGCGCTGGTGCTGCCCTTGATCCCGCTGGTGGACTCGCTGACCGTCGTCAACATGCTGCAGTGGAGCGGCATGGAGGAAGGATTGGCGAAAGTAGCAAAGGGCGCCTTTGACCGGGGGCAGCCGTTGATTCAGTTCGGCACGTTTTTCGCCACCTCCCTCTCGCTGGCGCTGGTTCCGGCGATCAGCGAGGCGGTGGCACAGCGGCAGTACCGGCTGATCGCCGGCCGTTCGGAAGTGGCGATCCGGCTCACCTTTTTGCTGGGACTGCCGGCTTCGGTCGGACTGGCGCTGCTGGCGGAACCGATCAACGTCATGCTTTACGGCGACGACAAAGGGACGGAAGCGCTGGCCATCCAGGCCTTTACCATCCTGTTTGCCACGCTGAGCATTGCCAGCGCCGGCATCCTGCAGGGATTGGGACGGGTGATGCGCCCGGCCCGCAACCTGTTGATCGGAGTGGTGGTCAAACTGGTGCTGAACCTGGTGCTGGTGCCGTTCTGGGGCATTGCCGGCGCTGCGTTTGCCACCGTGATGGCGTATCTGGTCGCCATGGGGCTCAACGTGCTGGGTGTCGTCAAGTACACCAAGGCACGAATCGGCTGGCGGCAAATCGCCGGGAAGCCGTTTTTGTCGGTGCTGATCATGTCCGTCGTCGTGCTTGTGGTGGAATGGGGATGCATGCTGCTGCTGCACGACACGATCCCGTCCAGCCGGCTGGCTTACACGCTGGTGGGCCTGGCGGCGGTCGGTTCCGGCGCGGTGGTCTATCTGCTGGCGCTGTTGAAAACGGGCGGATTGACGCGGGCCGATATCCGCTTTTTGCCGAAGGGGGCGCGCATCGCCGCGCTGCTGGAACGGTTTGGTTTGCTGCGCGAACCATGAGACGAGATGGAAAACAAGGAGGGACGGCGCATGAGTGATGCGGCGGGCACGATTACGGTCGTCGGACTCGGCGCGGGCGACCTGGAACAACTGCCGTACGGGGTCTACCGTACGCTGAAGCAGGCAAAACGGCTCTACCTCAGGACCCGGGAGCACCCGGTGGTGGCCAGTCTGGCCGCGGAGGGTGTCGCCTACGAGTCGTTCGACGAGATTTACGAACAGCACGGGACGTTTGAAGAGGTGTACGAACGGATTGTCGAGACGCTGTTGGCAAAAACGGCGGAGGAGGGCAGCATCGTCTACGCCGTGCCCGGTCATCCGCTGGTGGCGGAGCGCACCGTCCAACTGCTGCTGGAGCGGGAGGCGAAGGGAGAGATCCGCGTCGTGATCGGCGGCGGACAAAGTTTTCTCGACCCGCTGTTTGCCCGCCTGCAGATCGATCCGATCGAGGGGTTTGCCCTGCTGGACGGCACGGACATGCGGGCCGATCAGGTAAATCCGGCGCTGCACACCATTATCGCCCAGGTGTATGACACGTTTGTGGCCTCCGACGTCAAGCTGACGCTGATGGAGGTGCTGCCGGACGAGTATCCGGTCACGGTGGCGACCGCGGTCGGCGTAGCCGGACAGGAGCGGATCGAAACGGTGCCGCTGTACGAGCTGGACCGGTTGGATCACTTCGGCAACCTGACGTTGGTCTACGTGGCGCCGACGCAGGAGGAGCGGGTGCGCTACCGGCAGTTCTCCTATCTGAAGGAGATCGTCGCCATCCTGCGCAGCCCGGATGGCTGTCCGTGGGATCGGGAGCAGACGCACCAGAGCATCCGCAAGAATCTGCTCGAAGAGACGTACGAGGTGCTGGAGACCATCGACGACGACGATCCCGACGCGATGTGCGAGGAGTTGGGAGACCTCCTGATGCAGATCATGCTGCATGCCCAGATGGCGGCGGAGGACGGCTACTTTACCGTGGACGACGTCGTCGCCGGACTGAACGAAAAGCTGATTCGCCGTCACCCGCACGTGTTTGGCGACAAAAGCGCGGGCAACGCGGAGGAAGCGCTGGCCAACTGGCAGGAGATCAAGGCCCGGGAAAAGGCGGCCAAAGGCATCGAGCCGGGCTCCCGGTCGCAGTTGGACGGCATCCCGCGCGACCTGCCGGCGTTGATGTACGCCTACAAGCTGCAGAAAAAGGCGGCGGAAGTCGGGTTTGACTGGGACGACATCGCCGACGTCTGCCGGAAAGTGGAGGAAGAGTTCCGGGAGCTGCGGGAGGCCGCGCCGGAAGAGCGCGCCGGCGAACTGGGCGATCTGCTGTTTGCCGTCGTCAACCTCGCCCGCTTCCTCAAGCTGGACCCGGAGGAAGCGCTGGCGAAGACCAACCGCAAATTCAAGCGCCGCTTTGCCTACATCGAGGAGAAACTGCGCCAGGCGGGGCGTACCTTTGCCGAGACCAATCTGCAGGAGATGGACGCCTGGTGGGAGGAAGCGAAACATCACGAATAAAAGAAGGGGGGAACCGTGACCATGAGGCTGGACAAATACCTGAAAGTGTCGCGGCTGATCAAGCGCCGCACGCTGGCCAAGGAAGTGTGCGACCAGGGGCGCGTGGAGATCAACGACCGGCCCGCGAAAGCCTCCAGCACCGTCAAGATCGGCGACAAGCTGGCGATCCGCTTCGGCCAGAAGATCGTCGTGGTCAAAGTGGAGGACATCAAGGAAAACCCGCGCAAGGAGGAGGCCGCTTCGCTCTACACCGTAGTGGGCGAAGTGCCGGTGCCGCGCGACGAAAAGGAAGAGGAAGACTACCTCAGAGGGTAGTCTTTTCTTTTTCTCACAAAAATTGACAATGATCAGGGAGCCTCTTATAGTAAAAGCGAACAACATACGCGAAGAATAGAGGGAGAAACCGTGGGGAAAGTCTTCTTGTTTTCGATCTTGTGGTGGCTGACCGGCAACCCGTTTGCGGCCCTGATCATCATTTTGCTTCTTTTGTATCTGCTTGATCTTCGCTTTGTCCGGCTGCTGCCCGACATTACCAAACCGTTTCGCCAAAACCGGCGTCTGGCTGCGCTCAAGCGTCAGGTGGCGCTCAATCCGCACGACACCTCGGCAAAGCTGGAGGCCGCCCGGCTGCTCATGGAGAGGCGGCGGTACCAGGAGGCATTGGCCTACCTGGAAGAGATAGCGCCGTTGATGGGAGAATCGGCCGAGTATCTGAGCGATCGCGGCATCTGCTGCCTCAAACTGGGCCGGGTGGAGGAGGGAGAGCGGCTGCTTCAGCAAGCTCTGACGCTCAATCCGCGCGTCAAATACGGGGAACCGTACCTCCGGCTGGGCGAAGCCTATGCCGCCCACAACCAGCGCGAAAAGGCGCTGGGGTTCCTGGAAGAGCTGGCGTCCATGCACACGTCGTCGTGCGAGGTCTATTACAAGCTGGGGAAGCTGTACGCGGAGCTTACGCAGAAGGAACGGGCCAAGCAGGCGTTTCGCGAGGCGGTTGAGGTCTATCGCGGACTGCCGGCCTACAAGCGGCGCACGGAACGGCGGTGGGCGCTGCTGGCGTGGCTGAATCGATGAAGATGGACGCGTGAATGGCGGCCTCCTGGCCATCAGGGTGTAGAGAACACGGCTGCGGGAAACAAGCCGGAACAAGCGGTTCGCAAGGATTTGTTACCTGTTTGTAACGACTTCCTTCCCACTCATTTCCTATCATGGAGAGAGTTGCAGGAAAAGGAGGCGTTTATGGTGAACAAAAGCGCGAAAACAGGCTTGTCCGCGCTGTTGGCCGCCACGGTGTTGACCGGGCCGTTCGCGGCGGTTCCGCAGGCCGCCCATGCCTTGACCGTGGAGGACGTATCCGCCGACGATACGGACACGGATGAGGAGACCGAATACACGATCGAGTTTGAAATCGACAAAGAGCTGAAGGCCGGAGACGAGATCATCGTCAAGTTTCCTGCCGAGTACAAGGTTTACAAAAGTCTGAAACGGTCGGACGTCAGCCTGGAGGATGACCGGGGCGGCACGATCGACATCAAGAGCGTGTCGGTGAGCAAGACCACCGTCTACGTAACAGTGGATGAACGGGTGAAGGCGGGCACCACGCTGACCCTGACGGTCGACAAGATCACCAACCCGAAAAGCAAGGACGACTACACCATCAAAGTGGAGACCTCAAACGAGTCGTCGAAAAGCCACAAGATTTCCATCGGCAAATCCACAAGCAGCAGCAAGACTTTCGAGGTCGGCCAAAGCAGCCATGAAGCAGGAGCCGCCACCTCGCTGACGCTGGGCAAAATCAGCCTGTCCTCGTCAGACAAGTTGAAAAAGGGCAAGTACATCTACGTCGACTTCCCGGCCAAGGACATGCTGCCGAAGAGCATCGACCGAGCCGACGTCAAGGTAAACGGCTACAAGGCCCAGAACGTCTCCGTCACGGACAGCGACACCGTGCGGATCGAAGTGCCCAGCGGCGCGGACGGAGACAACTACATCAAGCTGGAGTTTGCCACATCGGCGGATATTCAGAACCCGTCCGAGGCCGGCACCGGATACGTGTACAAGGTGTCGTACAACAGCCGTACCTACCAGTCGGAGAAGGTCGAAGTCAAGGCTTCCAAACGGGCGTCCTTTGACGTTGCCCTCTCCGACAAGGCCCCGGGAGCCCGCAGCAGCTACCGGATGGACCTGGATCTGGACGCCAAGGTGAGCGCCGGCACCGATATCACGGTGGAGTTCCCCAGTGCGGACATGGTCCCGCCCTTCATCTCCGACTACGCGGTCACGGTGAACGGCGAACAGGCGTCCAACGTCGGCGTCAGCGGCGGCAAGGTCTCATTTCGCACGCCCAGCCGGTTCACCAGCAGCAGCAAGCTGAGCATCGTGTTTGGCCTGGAGGCGTTTGTGACCAACCCGAAAACAGCGGGAACGTACGAGATGGTCGTCACGGTGGACAAGAAAAAGTACTGGTCCAAACCGTTCGACATCACCGGTTCGGCAGCTCCCGCCACGCCGGTGGCGGTGGACAACAGCACGGCGACGGTGGGGCTGACCAAAACGGCGGCGCAGGCGGTCACCGGCCTGCAGGTCGGAATCAAGGCGCTGGGCGTGCCGCTGGTGCGAAACAAGGACTTTGTCGAAATCGTGCTGCCGCTCGACTTCCGCGTACCGGCGTACATCCAGCCGAACAGCGTGACGGTCAACGGGGTTGCGGCCGCGTACGTCGGCGTTCGCGGGCAGAATCTGCTCGTCTACCCCGCGCAGGACATTCCGGTCGGCGTGCCGGTTCAGGTCAACGTACTGGAGTCGGCGGGCATCGCCGCACCGGCGGCGCCGGGCACCTACAGCATCGGGGTCTATTCGTCCGAAGAGCCGGGACTGCTGTTCGCCCGCCCGGTTACCGTCGTGTCGCCAAACGGGGTCAGCTTCAAGGCGAACGTGGCGTCGTTTACCAAACAGGGCAAGACGCAAGCCCTGGCGGCTGCGCCGTTTACCGTAAACGGCCACACGCTGATGCCCGCGTCCTTCTTCCGCGACGCGCTCGGCATGTCCGTGACCTGGACCAAGACCTCCGCGCGGATCGTCAGCGGGGGCACCACCATCCAGTTCACAGTGGGATCCAAGACAGCGACGGTCAACGGCAAGGCGGTGACGCTGCCGGTCGCCGTACAGGCGCGCAACAACATGCCGGTGGTGCCGCTCCGGTTCGTCGCCGAGCGGACGCAGTACAAGATCACTTACTACAACGGCAACTACACCGTGTACAAGTAACAGCACGTCAGCACGGTCCGAGCCTGCCCCGTTTCCGTGGAAACGGGGCTTTGTTTTGTGCATGCCTGCGTCAACGTCCGCTTTCGCCTGCTCCCGTTTCCGTCCAAACCCCGCAGCCATGCAGGACGTGCCGACCGGCAGCCTCACCGTCATTGCGGTGGGGCTGTTTTTTGGTCTAAAAGGACATCCCCCTCCATACGATGGTACAAGAAGCGGTACGTTAGGAGGGAGCACGATGAACGACCAGATGAAGCGGCCTCGCCACGAAGTCGTGATGATTAACCGCCGCAGCCTGGCGATTTCCGGAGTGAAAAACGTCGAAAGCTTTGACAGCGAGGAGTTTTTGCTGGAAACGGAAGGCGGCTTTTTAACCATACGCGGCCAGAACCTGCATATGAAAAACCTTAGTCTGGAGACCGGAGAAGTGGCGATTGAAGGCCTGGTTCACGAGATGGCCTATCTGGAACAGGGGCAGGCCGGCGATCGGTCCAGAGGATTCTTCGGGAAGTTGTTCAAGTGAGCATTGCCGTTCAGTTTCAAACGGTTCTGGTCATGTCGGCGTGCGGGGCGTTGATGGGGATGGGGTACGACACCTACCACGTCTTTACGGGAAGAAGCAGGCTCCCGGCGTGGCTGTTGTTTGTTTTTGACGTGTTGTTCTGGCTGGGCAGCATGGGGCTCGTCTTTTTCATCCTGGTCAAGGTGAACGACGGCATTGTGCGGTTTCCCATCTTTATCGGCATGCTGTTCGGGGCCTGGGTGTATTTTGTCATAGGAAGTAAGAAGTATATCCAATTCCTGAGGGCCGTGATAAAATTTTGTAAGTGGTTATATCGAACCATATTGCGGGTGATCGACCTTCTCGTCATCCGGCCCATCCTGTTTGTCTACCGCCTGGTCTTCATGCTGCTCGCGTTTCTGTATGCGGCCGTGATGACCGTGTTCGGGTTTGGGTGGAAGCTGGCGCGCTTTGCCGCGTCTCCTTTTGCCAGATGGGGTCGGCATTTGGTGAAAAAAATGTACCGGAAATCAACAGGATTTTGGACCAATTGGAAGAATTGGTTTCACTCTAAGAAGAAGCAGGAGTAACGACATCCGAGGTGGCCTGACATGACTACACCATCCCCCTCTCACGTCAACAGAAAAGGGCAAAAGCGGAGAATTCGTCTCTTTCTGTTCTTCGTCCTCTGCCTGTTTGTCTGGATCGGCTACACGCTCTACCTGCAGGGTGGAATGCTGTCCGAGAAAGAAGCAGAGCTGGAAACCCTGAAGAAGGAAGCGGCCGAGGTACAGCAGCAGCAAGCGGAGCTGGCGTACAAGGCAAGCCGTCTGTACGACCAGGAGTACATCGCCGAACTGGCGCGGAAAGAGTGGTTTTTCACCAAGCCGGGGGAGAGCATATACGTGATTCCGGAATAGTCGCACAGGATATCTACATGCAGAGGGAGGCTTTCCACTTTCATGGGAGTCGAGGTAGGGAGCAAGCTTGAAGGAAAAGTGACTGGCATCACGAAATTCGGCGCGTTTGTGGAGCTGCCCGGCGGAGTGACCGGTCTCGTGCACATCAGCGAAATTGCGGACACGTATGTGAGAGATATTCACCAGTACCTGAAAGTGGGCGATGTCGTGACGGTGAAGGTATTGCACGTCCGTGACGGCAAGATCGGCCTGTCCATCAAAAAAGCCCAGGACAAGGAGCGGGGGCCGCGTCCCCAGCGGGAGCGCGGAGACGGGTTTGAAGAGAAGCTGAGCCGGTTTCTCAAGGACAGCGAAGACCGCCAGTTGTCCCTGCGCAAAAACCGGGACAAGAGAGGACGAGGGCGTTAGATAAAAGTTTTGACTTTTTCCACTTTTCTTTCTAACAAAAATGCGCAATTTGACGATAAATTGAGGAAGGGCATTTTAAAAACGTGACGAATGGTAATAATAAGCCCGTTTCGCTAAGCGCGAATCACCTGTCAGCCGACGTTGACCGCCAAAAACGTCGGTTTTTTTTTGTCCCATTGCGTCAATGAATTTGTCGCACGATTCTGTGAATACGCCAAGGTATTTTGACAAAATTTACAAGGCCGCCTCCGTATAATGGTAACCACATTGAAGCCAGAACGGGGTGGTGTAACGATGATCGCAAACAAGAACATAACCGGCACGGGCCATGTATGGGCGCGCCGTGTCTCACATCAATGGAGTGCGGCGACGGTAAGCTGGGGAGAGAAGGTCGCCGATACCGCGCAAAAATGGAATGTCCTTCCGCTGCTGATGGGCTTTTTGCTCGGACGGGCCCTGATCCTGGAGGAGCTGTCGCCGTTTGTTGTGCCGTATCTCATGGTGATGTACTACCTGCGGCGGGATTGCGTGATCATTTCGGCCGCGGCGCTGATCCTCGGCGCGTTTACGCAGACGATCCCGCTGGGCCTGCAGGCGGCCGTCAGCGTCGCGCTCAGCCTGTTCGTTTGCAAATGGAGTGAACGGTTCCGGCGGAAGGATTTTTCCCGGACGCCTCTCCTGGTGTTCGTGACGGTGTTCGTCAGCCATCTGCTGTTTGCCGCCATTACCAATCAGGTGACCACGTACAAACTGGTGATGGTGGCGGTGGAGGGCGTGCTCAGCTTCGTGCTGACGCTGATCTTTATCCAGTCGCTGTCGATCGTCCACTTGGCCAAACCGTACGAACCGCTGAAAAATGAAGAAGTGGTGTCGCTGGTCATCCTGCTGGCGTCGCTGATGACGGGGACGGTGGACTGGATCATCGAGGGCGTCTCCATGGAGCACGTGCTCACCCGCTACCTGCTGCTGCTGTTTGCCTTTACCGGGGGCGGGACGATCGGGGCGGCGGTGGGGGTCGTCACCGGCCTCATCCTCAGCCTGGCCAACGTCAGCGCGCTGCTGCAAATCAATCTGCTCGCCTTTTCCGGGCTGCTGGCCGGACTGCTCAAGGAGGCGGGCAAGGCGGGGGTCTCCGCCGGGCTTTTGATCGGCACGGCGATTCTGGCGATTTACGGCGGGGCGGAGGACACCCTGTACCTGTCGCTGGCCGAATCGGGATTGGCGATCCTCCTGTTCGTCCTGACGCCGGCGGCCGTGTGGAAAAAAGTGGCCCGGTTTATCCCCGGCACGCCGGAAAACCTGCAGTCCCATCAGGAGTACATGCGGCGGGTGCGGGACGTGACGGCGGGGAAAATCCAGCAGTTCTCCGAGCTGTTCACGCAGCTTTCCAAAAGCTTCGCCCAGACGTCCGACGGCGAGGAGCGGGAAGAACAGGCGGACGTGTTCCTGAGCCGGGTGACCTCGTTTACCTGCCAGAAGTGCTGGAAAAAGGAACAGTGTTGGGAAAAGGAAACGCAGGCCACGTATCAGGGGATGCGCTGGCTGACGGAAAAACTGTACGAAACCGGCACGCTGGCCGGCGTGACCCCGCCGCGCGACTGGGAGCGCAAATGCGTCAAGGTGGAAAAGGTGCTGACCGTGATGGAACAGGAGTTCGACCGGGAGCAGTCCTTTGAGCAGTTGAAGCGGCAGGTGCGGGAAAGCCGGAAGCTGGTGGCCGACCAACTGTCGGGCGTCTCCCGGGTAATGAGCGATTTCGCCCGCGAGATTCAGCGGGAGGGCATGGAGCTGACCCTGCAGGAAAAGCAGGTGTCGCAGGCGCTGGAAGGACTGGGGCTGTCCGTGCGCCGTGTGGAAATCCATAATCTGGAAGAAGGCAAGGTGGACATCGAGATCAGCCAGCCGACCTGCTACGGACGGGACGAGTGCGCCAAAATCGTCGCCCCGATGCTGACGGAGATCCTGGGCGAGAACATCGTGGTGAGGGAGCGGCACTGCGAGCCGCAAAAGGACGGGACGTGCCGGATGTGCCTCGCTTCCGCCAAAGCGTTCGACATCGACATCGGCGTGGCCGGAGCCGCCAAGGACGGCAAGCTGCTGTCCGGCGACAGCTTCCGCACGATGGATCTGGGCAACGGCAAGATGGCCTTGGCGATCAGCGACGGCATGGGCAACGGCGAGCGGGCGTTTCTGGAGAGCCAGTCGGCGCTGGACATGCTGCAGCAGCTTCTCCGGTCGGGAATCGACGAGAAGCTGTCGATCAAGACGGTCAATTCCGTCCTGGCGCTGCGCTCCACCGACGAGATGTTCGCCACGGTCGATCTCGCGCTGATCGACCTGCAGACCGCCCATGCCAGGTTTGTCAAAATCGGCTCCACCCCCAGCTTCATCAAACGGGGCGACGACGTCATCACCGTGACCGCCAGCAACCTGCCCGCCGGCATTTTGGAGGAGATCGAGGTGGATGTGGTCTCGCGGACGATGAAGCCGGGCGACCTGCTGATCATGATGTCCGACGGCATCTACGAGGCGCCCCGCCACATCGAAAACAGGCAGGCCTGGATGAAGCGGTTGATTTCCGAACTGCAGACGGACGACCCGCAGGAAGTGGCCGACCTGCTGCTCGAGCGGGTGATCCGGCAGCACTCCGGCAGCATCGTCGACGACATGACTGTGCTGGTGGCCCGCCTCGACCGCTTCGTGCCGCAGTGGTCGGCCATCCAGGTGCACGGCATGCCCAAACTGGAACGGCCGCGGGTCGTGAGCTGAAAGGTATGATTCTCTCCCCCCCTGTCGATACTGGTATCAAAATACAAATATAGGCAGAATGGGGAGATTTTTGTGAAAGAAGCTACACTGCGGCAGATTCTGGTCGTCACGGACGGCTGCTCCAATGCCGGCATGAGCCCGGTGGCAGCAGCGGCGCTGGCCAGGGAACAAGGGATAACGGTAAACGTCATCGGCGTCATTGACAAAGGCGAAATGGGCGAGCAGGGGGAAAAGGAAATCCGCGAGATCGCGGATGCGGGCGGAGGCCTGTACGACATCGTCTATCCGCAGCAGTTGGCGCAAACGGTGCAGATGCTGACGCGAAAAGCGATGACCCGAACGATCCATCATGTCGTCAACAAGGAATTGAAGGAGATTTTGGGCGATTCCGCCATGGACGTGCTGGCGCCGGAAAAACGGGTCCAGGTAGCCGGCATGGTGGACGAGCTGGGGGAACGAAGCCGCCTGGACGTGGTCATGCTTGTCGATACCTCCGGCAGCATGAAGCCGAAGCTCAGCGCCGTTCAGCAGGCGATCCACGATTTCAGCATCAGCTTGCGCTCGCGCAGCGGGCAGAGCCGCATGGCCGTTTGTTCATTTCCTGGGAAACAAAAGCATCTGGATGTGCGCATTCCGTGGACGGATCAGGTGGACCAGGCGCATCAATTGACGTCAGGGCTGACCATGAGCGGAATCACGCCTACCGGCCCGGCGATCGTGGAAGCGATTGCGCTCTTTGAGCACGTCCAGCTCCCGGCCCCGCTGTCCGACCGCTACCGCGCCGAAGCGGAAGACGACGACGGCAGCCTGCGCGACCATGTCTTCTAACAAACCGGCGATACCCGACCTGCCCCTGCAGTTTTGCGGAAAATGGAACCAAAAGTCGTACCGCGTCCTGCGGGAGCTGGGACGCGGGGCGAATGGCGCCGTTTATCTGGCCGCTCAGGGAGGCGTGCGCCGGGCCGTCAAAATCGGGGCGGAAGGCATGGATCTTTTAATGGAAGTGAACGTGCTGAAAAGCGTGCAGCAGGGGCGGGACGTCCGCGTGGCGCCGCTGGTGAGCGACGTGGACGACCTGGTCATCAACGGCAGGACCTTCACCTTTTACGCCATGGAGTACCTGGAGGGGGAGCAGTTGGATCGCTATGTCAAGCGGATGGGGACCGAATGGGTGCCCATCCTGATGATCCAACTGCTGGCCCGGCTGGAGATTTTGCATCGGCACGGCTGGGTGTTTGGCGACCTGAAACCGGAAAACGTGATGGTCACCCATGCGGACAAGCAGGTCCGTCTGATTGATTTCGGCGGAGTAACCAAGATGGGGAACGCGGTCCGCCAGTTCACCGAGGAGTACGACCGCGCCGCCTGGCAGGCGGGTGACCGGCGGGCGGACATCGCGTACGACCTGTTTTCCCTGGCGGTGATGGCCGTGCGTCTGTCGGCCGATCCGGAGGTGTGGAAAAGCAGGCGCCAGGAACCGCGTCAAACCGGTCTGCTCTGTGATATAATACGGAACAGCGACAGCCTGTACCCGTACCGGGTGTCCCTCGTAAAAGCGTTTCACGGCAAGTACGCGTCGGCGGGGGAAATGCGGTCGGAGATGCTCGCCATCGTGCGCGAGCGTACGACCGGCCATCGGGGCAAACAGGCGTCCGACTCTGCAGGCAAGCTGGTGGGAGGGCTGTTTGTCGCCTCCTTGCTGCTGCTTGCGGGGACTCTGTATTACGCATGGATGATGTGAAGGGTGTGACTTGTCGGTGTCCCCAGACCTGGTTATGGATACGTGCCTGTTGGCAGGCGAAATCATGTTGAAGAACGGCGGCGAGACGTACCGCTCGGAGGAGACGATGACGTTGATCGCGCGGGCGGCCGGCATGGATTCGGTCAACAGCTCGGCGACGCCGACCAGCATTATTCTTTCGTTCCGCGCCAACGGGCAGGACCATACGCGCATGATCCGCACCCCCCACCGGACCATCGATCTGAACAAGGTGACGCTCGCCAACGACGTGTCCCGCCGCTTTGTCTCCGGGCAAATCACTCTGGAGCAGGCGTATCGGATGCTTTGCGAAATCGATCAGAAAAAAAACATCTATCCGCAGTGGCTGCAGCTTGTGGCGGCTGGCGTTGCCAGCGGCTCTTTTGCCATGCTCGCCGGCGGATTTTGGTACGAAGTGCTGCCGGCGGCGTTGGCGGCATTAACGGTCAAGATCAGCTCGGATTTTTTTGAACAGTTTTTACGGGTAAAATTTTTCTTTGAGTTTGTCTCCGCGCTGTTGGGCGGAATGCTGGCGCTGCTGTTCGTTGCGCTGTTTCCCGAACTGCGCATCAGCGTCCTCATCATCGGGGCGATGCTGCCGCTCTTTCCCGGGATTGCCATTACCAACTCGCTTCGGGACCTGATGGCCGGCGACCTGGTGGCCGGCGTGTCCAGAGGAGCGGAAGCGCTGCTCACGGCACTCTCCGTGGCGGCGGCGACAGCGGTTACCCTGTGGTTTACGAGGTGAGGTGCGATGGTACTGTTGAAAGGCTTGGGATTGAGCTTGTTCTCTTCGATCGCGTGGGGGATGCTGTTTAACGTGCCCGTCCGCACGCTGTTGGCCTGCGGTTTGGCCGGCGTGACGGGGTGGCTGGTCTTTTCCCTGCTTCCGCTGGGGGGTGCGGAAGTGATCCTCTCCACGTTTGCCGCGGCGACGGCAGTTTCGCTCTTGAGCCAACTGCTCTCCATCTTTTTGCGCGTCCCGTCGACTAACTTCAGCGTGGCCGGCATCATTCCCCTGGTGCCCGGTTCGCTGGCCTACAAGGCGATGCTTGCGTTCGTCAACGGTCAGACCATGGAGGGGATTTCGCTGGCGACGCAGACGGCTATGGTGGCCGGAGCGATTGCGTTCGGGCTGATTTTTGGCATGTCGCTCGTGACCATCTGGAAAGGAGTCCGCCATGCTGGAAAACGTGCGCAGCGACATTGAGCGGGACGGCCTGTTGAAACCGGGCGACACCATCGTGGTCGGCCTGTCCGGCGGAAACGACTCGACGGCGCTTCTGCATATCTTGTGGTCGTTAAATCAACACTATCCGTACGGCTGGACGCTGCACGCGGTGCACCTCAACCACGGCTTTCGCGGGGAGGAAGCCAGGGAGGACGCCCGCTGCGCGGAGGCCCTCTGTCGGCGGCTCGGGGTCGCGTTTCACCTGTTTGAGCGGAATGTCCCCGCTTATATGGAAGAAACGGGGATGGGGGCGCAGGAAGCCAGCCGGGCGATTCGCTACGAGCTGTACAGACAGGTGGCAAAACGTCACGGCGCGGGCAAAGTGGCGCTGGCGCACCACGCCGACGATCAGGTGGAGACGATCCTGTTTCGGCTGCTGCGCGGAACGAGGCTGCACGGCTTGGCGGGCATGCCGCGGCGCCGCTGGCTGGAGGAGGGCAGAATCGAGCTGGTGCGGCCGCTGCTCGGGACCAGCCGGGCCGACCTGGAGCGCTACTGCCGCGAGAACGGCCTTGCGCCGCGTGAGGACAGCAGCAACCGCTCGCGAAAGTACAAGCGCAACCTGCTCAGGCTGGACGTCATGCCGCTGTTGGAGCAGGTGAACGAGCGCTACCGCGAACACATCCTGTCGCTCGCGGATGCCGTGCGGCAGGACGAGGCGTATCTGCAGCGGGAAAGCGAACGGCGGCTGGAACAGGTGGTGACCCGGAGGAAACAGGACGCTGTAACGGTTGATATTGACAAGTTTCAAACTTGTGACGTTGCTTTACAAAGGAGAATGATTACTCTAATATTAAGTTATCTCTCAAGGCAAACCGAATGGTCTTCGCAGCATGTGGAGGCCGTTTTGCACATGATAGAGGGAAACCGTCCATCGGCCGAGCTGCATTTGCCCGAACAGGTGACCGTACAGCGGATGTACGGGCAGGTCCGTTTTCAGCGGGATGGACGGAATCGACACATACACGGTTTTTGTTATCCGCTCGCTGTCCCGGGGACGACCTTGATCGCGGAGAGCGGAGCCAGGATACATACGTCTTTTCGTGAAAGCCCAGTCGATTGGGCACAACTGCCGGACAATGCGGCCGTTTTTGATGCGGATCGGCTTCCCGGGCCGCTGTTCGTACGCAGCCGAACCCCGGGCGACCGGTTCACCCCGTTTGGTGCGGAACGTGCCAAAAAGCTGAAAGAGCTCTTGATCGACGCCAAGGTTCCGCTGGCGTGGCGGGACAAACTGCCGCTTGTGGCGTCGGGGGAGGAACTGATCTGGGTGCCCGGCGTCCGCCGTTCCGCCATTGCGCCTGTCGAGGATCAGACCAGGCGGGTTTTGTACATGGAAGTTGAGTTTGGAGAAGATTGGCGGGAGGTTTTATCATGAATCAGGACATCAAGAAGATCTTGCTGACGCAGGAAGAAATCGCGGCAAAAGTAAAAGAGCTGGGCGAAATTCTTAGCGAGGAATACAGGGACAAAAACCCGCTGGTCATTTGCGTGCTGAAGGGGGCTGTTTTGTTCATGGCTGATCTGGTCCGGCAGATGAACATCCCCTGCGAAATGGACTTCATGGCCGTGTCCAGCTACGGCAGCGGCACGGAGTCGAGCGGCATGGTCAAAATCCTGAAGGACCTGGACACCTCCGTACAGAACCGGCACGTGCTGGTCGTCGAGGACATCATGGACAGCGGCCTCACCCTGAGCCGTCTGGTGGAGCTGCTCCGCCACCGGGAGGCGGCTTCGGTCAAAGTGGTGACGCTCCTGAACAAGCCGGAGCGGCGCAAAGTGGACATTTCGCCGGACTACAGCGGCTTTACCATTCCGGACGAATTCGTGGTCGGCTACGGGCTGGATTACGCCGAGCACTACCGCAATTTGCCGTACATCGGCGTGTTGAAGCCGGAAGTTTACACCAAGTAGCTTTGTTGTGAAGACCCTGCTTCCTATGGTAAAATGTGAAAAGTGTCTGTTCGTGAGAGGAGGTAAGGAATGAATCGCTTTTTTCGTAACACCGGGTTCTACCTACTAATATTTCTTGTCACGGTCGGGATCGTGAATTTTATCCTCTCCGGTACTGATAAGGTTGGGAAACTTACATATCAGGAATTCCGGGTACAACTGCAAGCCAACAACATCAGCGAGCTCTCCCTCCGTCCCGAGGGCAGCACCTATCGCGTGGAAGGTACGTTGGTGAAAGCAGTTCCGGGACAGGAAAGCGGTAAGTTCGTTACGTATGTGCCGTTGTACGATTCGGATATGATCGCGCTGCTGAACGAAAAGATTGATGAACAAAAGGTGAAACGGGTGGAGTTTGGCCCGCAGGAAGGAAACAGCATCTGGCTGACGTTCCTGACCTCGATCATTCCTTTTGTCATCATCTTCATCCTGTTCTTCTTCCTCTTGAATCAGGCCCAGGGCGGCGGCAGCCGGGTGATGAACTTCGGCAAAAGCCGCGCGAAGCTGTATAACGAAGAGAAGAAACGCGTTACGTTTGACGATGTGGCAGGGGCAGACGAAGAGAAGGCGGAGCTGGAGGAAGTCGTCGATTTCCTCAAGGACCCGCGCAAATTCAACGCGGTCGGTGCCCGCATCCCCAAAGGGGTGCTGCTGGTCGGCCCTCCGGGTACGGGTAAAACCCTGCTGGCGCGTGCCGTAGCGGGTGAAGCGGGTGTGCCGTTTTTCAGCATCTCCGGTTCCGACTTCGTGGAGATGTTTGTCGGGGTGGGGGCATCCCGCGTTCGCGACCTGTTTGAAAACGCGAAGAAAAACGCGCCGTGCATTATCTTTATCGACGAGATTGACGCCGTCGGCCGTCAGCGCGGAGCCGGTTTGGGCGGCGGCCACGACGAACGCGAGCAGACGCTGAACCAACTGCTCGTGGAAATGGACGGGTTCGCCGGCAACGAAGGCATTATCATCATCGCCGCGACCAACCGTCCGGACATTCTGGACCCGGCCCTGCTGCGTCCGGGACGTTTTGACCGTCAAATTACCGTAGACCGCCCGGACATCAAGGGACGGGAAGCGGTGCTGAAAGTCCACGCCCGCAACAAGCCGCTCGGCGACGACGTGAAGCTGGACGTCATCGCCCGCGGAACCTCGGGCTTTACCGGCGCCGATCTGGAGAACCTGCTGAACGAAGCGGCTCTCCTGACCGCCCGGAAGAACAAGAAACAGATCAGCATGGAAGAAGTGGACGAGGCGATCGACCGCGTCATCGCCGGTCCGGCGAAAAAATCCCGCGTCATCAGCGAGGAAGAACGCCGCCTCGTGGCGTACCACGAAGCGGGCCACACCATCGTCGGCTATCATTTGAAAAATGCGGAAATGGTGCACAAGGTGACGATCATTCCGCGCGGTCAGGCAGGCGGTTACACCGTGATGCTGCCGAAAGAAGACCGCTTCTTCGCCACCAAGTCCGACCTGCTTGACAAGATCACCGGTCTGTTGGGCGGACGGGTCGCGGAAGAACTGGTGCTGGGCGACATCAGTACCGGCGCGCACAACGACTTCCAGCGCGCGACGGCGATCGCCCGCAGCATGATCACCGAGTACGGCATGAGCCGTCTGGGCCCGATGCAGTTCGGCCGCAACCAGGGACAGGTGTTCCTCGGCCGCGACATCGGCCACGAGCGCAACTACTCCGATCAGATCGCGTACGAGATCGACCAGGAGATGCAGCGCATCATCAACGAGTGCTACGAGCGATGCAAAGAGCTGCTCATCAAGCACCGCGACCAGCTTGAGCTGGTGGCGACCACGCTCCTGCGCGTCGAAACGCTGGATGCGGAACAGATCAAGCGGCTGATCGAAACGGGCAAACTGGAAGAAGACGACGCGGCGGACAACAGCGACGTCGTGGTCAATATCCAGCCCAAAAAGGACGAAGAGACAAACGGAGAACCGAAGGAATAAGGAGCGCCGAGAGCGCTCCTTTCCTTTTCCATACATTTCCCTTTTCTGTATAAAGAAAATATGTTCTCTTGGTAGTTTTTACCTTGGTTTTTTGCCTAGATAGGTGAAGGCGACATTATGACCGGTCAAAGTCGCTCAGAGAACAGAAAGGGGAAATGTCTTATGGCTAAATATTTTGATTATATGAAAAAAATTTGGCCGTCCGCTAAACAATCATTCACTTGGCCCTGAGATGATCATTATCAAAACCAAACTTGATAACATTCGTACCGAAACCATTTTGCGCCCGCTGTCCAAAACTGATTACACGGGAATCAATGGTGGGTTCTTTGCAGCAGACAGCTATGACGAACCACCGACAGAAGGTCGTTCCATTGCGTATAACGAGTTTGACGAAGGAGATAAGGTAACCTATAAAGGACGGACGCTTCCGGAGATCTACGAGTATAACGGTACAGCCAAGAATCAGAAATCCAGAAAAACAGCCGTTCTTTATGAAAAGAAAGGAACCATCAAGGCTGACTACATGTATGCTCGAAACTTGGATGACGTCAAAGCTCGTTATGACAATATTACCAATGTAATTGGGGGAACCAGCTTTGCGGAATCGGATTGGTCTCCTTTGGCATACCAGTTACCTACCTATCGAACGATTTTCGCTTGGGACGATACAAATGCATATCTGATCGCATTCACGGACCCTGTCACTGTTCCTCATGCGAAACAGTCTATTGAGTTTATTGGTTTGGATCCTAAGAATGCCATCGTACTGGATGGATCAGGTTCTACTTCCATTCAGGTATACGATGACGGTAATCAGAAGAAAAACTATTGCTTTTACGGAGAAGATCGTTATCTGTTTAACATCGTCAGGGTGAAAAAGGATTATTAAATCTGTAAGTGAATATATTATATTGGACCAATTCCTATGGGAGTTGGTCTTTTTTCCTGATGAAATCCCGCTTGAGAAACTCGATAAGAAATGGGTAATGCATGATACGTATCTACTTGAAATTCCATAAAAATGAATTCTTAATAAATTTTGTTATTTTTCGCTTTCTTATGGTACTATATATGGAGGGGGAATCAGAAAATGATGAAAAACAAGCAGATATGGGTGTTATTGTTGGGTATTAACCTTATCATGGGTGCTTACATGGCTGCCCTTGAGTTAATAATCAATTACTATGACCCTGGTTTGGACAGTTTCGAGAAGGTTTCCAAACAAATGCCCTTTTTTGCTTTTTTCTACTTGTGGGGTTTGTTTTCAATTGCTACTCTAATCAAAAATGGTTTGAGTGTATGGTTCAAGCGGTGGTTGACCCAAAAAATAAGCGTAAACAGCTTTATTTACTACTCATTGCTGGCGATCATGTTTACCCTTTGGTACATGTATGAGATACACCCTGTTTCTGCCTTTTTGTATCCACTCATTCCTGTATCAGAAACATTACTGTTTGCTCTTGTATTTGAAAGAAATGTACAATTGACAAAAAGAAATGGGTGAGTATAACGAGATTATCTGGATGGACCATTCGGGAACAGCCCCCGGCTTACCGGCACGTGGGCGGGGAGCACTACGTCGCTTGTCATCTGGTGTGATCGGGATTTATGCGTACCTCCTATTGAAACTCGGGACAGAATCGGGTACAGTGAAGGTGGATCAACGGAACACGAACGGAATGAAAAAGTGCAGGAGCGGCAGCCTGCGCTTTTCTTTTAGCAAAAGGAGGAGATCGCGTTGTTTTCCCAACTGCGCTTGGCGGCATTTGACATGGACGGTACGCTGTTGAATGAGGACGCACGGATGACGGAGGCGACCCGGGAGGCGTGCCGCCTGCTTCAGGCCAGCGGCTGCAAGCTGGTGCTGTCGACGGGCAGGACGTACGCGTCGGCCCGGCTTCCGATTGACGACTTTCCGTTTGACGGCTACGTCTGCAGCAACGGGGCGGCCGTGTATGAAGCGGACGGACGGCTGGTACAGCGCACCTTTTTGCCGACGGACATGGTGCGGGAAGTGGTGGATACACTGAGGCAGGAGCTGCTGTATTACGAGCTGCACGACACGGCCAGCAACCGCTGGATGGTGCAGGAAGACCGGGAGCGCATAGAATCGCTGATCGGGGAGGATACTTCGGTGGAAGGGCTGGCGCTGCGCCGCTTTTCGTTTTACGAGTGGTCCCGCGTCGCACCGCTGGAGGAGATGATGCGGCTGGTCTCGACAGGCGAGGCGGAGATCGTCAAGCTGTTTGTCTGGCACCCCGTCCCGGAGCGGCTGGAACCGGTGCGCCGGCGGCTGGAACAGTGGAGCGAGGCCGTGGCGATCACCACATCGGGTCCCTACAACATCGAGGTGATTCCCAAACACGTATCCAAATGGGAGGGACTTCTCTATTTTTGCCGCAAGTGGGGCTTTGCGCCGGAACAGGTCATGGCGTTTGGCGACGCGGACAACGACCGCGAAGCGCTGACCCATGCCGGCTACTCCGTGGCGATGGAGAATGCGGACCCGGCGATCAAGGCAATCGCCCGGTTTATCGCCCCGCACCACAACGAAGACGGGGTCGCCCGGTTTATCCGGGAACGCGTGCTCGGGCGCGGGTAAAAACCAGCAGTTCCCCCAAGGACAATACATTGACAAGGGGGAGCGTTGGGATTACAATGGCCCTAAGTTATGACACCATGTAGGGGGATAATCCATGGAAGCCTTGGCGTTAGAGAAAAAAGCGCAGCGAAATGCTGAGTTACGCGAACGGCTGATGCAGTTGAAAAAGGAACGCAATGCCATCATCTTGGCTCACTACTACCAACGGCCGGAGATTCAGGAAGTGGCTGACTATATTGGAGATTCGTTCGGTTTGGCCCAAAAGGCGAAAGAGACCGATGCGGACGTGATTCTGTTCTGCGGTGTTCACTTCATGGGAGAAAGTGCAAAAATTCTCAATCCCAACAAGAAGGTGATCATCCCCGACGAGCGGGCCGGCTGTCCGATGGCCGACATGGTCAACGTGGAAGGCCTGCGCCGCCTCAAAGCCCAGCACCCCAACGCCAAAGTCGTGGCGTACATTAATACATCGGCAGACGTGAAAGCGGAAACATACATCTGCTGTACGTCCTCCAACGCCAAACGGGTGATCGAGTCAATTGACAGCGACGAGATCATCTGGGTGCCGGATAAAAACCTGGGCCATTACGTCTCCCAGTTTACCGACAAGAAAATGATCATCTGGGAAGGGTACTGCAACACCCACGACCAGCTCTCCGTCGAAGACATCATGACGCTGAAACGGCAGCATCCCAACGCGCTGGTCGTCGTCCATCCGGAGTGCCGTCCGGAAGTGGTCGCCCTGGCGGACTACGTCGGCTCCACGACGGGCATTCTGAAGTTCTGCCGCGAGTCCTCCCACAAGGAGTTCATCATCGGGACCGAAGACGGCACGCGCTACATGCTGGAGAAGGACAGTCCGGACAAAACCTTTATCTTCGCGTCCAAGTACCTGGTCTGCCCGAACATGAAGGTAAACAACCTGAAAAAATGCGTGGAAGCCTTGGAAAACATGAAACCGGAAATCTACGTGCCGGAGGATGTCGCCAACCGGGCCCGCGCTTCGCTGGAGCGCATGCTGGAAGTGGCGCCGGCGTAACGAAAAAGGCTAGCAAACAGGCAAAAACCTGCACCCTTGTGCGCAATGCGCGGGGGAGCAGGTTTTTTTGCTTGTGGGGGGTTACGGCATTCATGCAGGGGAAGCGTTCCTTGCGGGATGGGATGCGCGTGATTACGACGGCATCGGGGTTGGCGTCGGTTCGGCGTAGCCTTCCTTGTAGGTGTTGTCGATAAACTGGCGGATTTCCTTGACCGATTTGCCCTCCTGCTTCAGCTTGGACGAGATGACGGCGATTTCCATGCAGACGCCGCAGCGCGTGCCGTGATCGTCCCAGACGATGGAGCCGTCTTCCCTTTCTTCCTTGATAAAGCAGTTGCCGTTGTGCTGGTGGCCGGCGCTTTCCCCGCAGCCGCAGTAGCAGGGGATGGATTTCAGCAGGTCGCGGTTGGCGGCGGCGATTTTGTAGGCCTCTACGATCCGGGGATCCAGGTCGTTCAAAAAGCTGGGCAGTTGGTCCGCCGAGGCGGTCAGTTCCTGCAGGTCTCCGTTGGGGGCGTGCTGCTGGTGACCGGCGTGGCCGCCCTGGGCGTTATCCTGTGAAGCGCAGCCGGCAATCAGGGCTGCGGCCAGGAGACTGATGGAGAGCAACGGTTTCCGTTTCATTCGGGACATACCTCCTCGCGACAATCATATCATATCCTTGTGCAGAAAGTGTGAAGGCAAACAGATAAATCGGAACAAATCCTATTTACATTCCGGGCAACTGTCCGTATAATTAAGAACGACATTTTGTAAATCGTAATGATTATGAATTTGGAGAGGACGAGTGAGGATGAAAAAGAGCCTGTTGGCTATGCTGAGTGTCATCACGGCGGCAGCGCTTGCCGGCTGCGGAGCGCAGGAAGCCTCCCAAAACGCGCCGCAGGCGGATGCGGGCGCGTCCAAACTGAAAGTGTACACCTCCATCTACCCGCTGGAGTTCGCGGCCAAGCGGATCGCCGGCGATCACGCCGACGTGGTCAACATCGTGCCGACCGGCGTCGAACCCCACGATTTCGAACCGACGGCCCAGGACATGGTCGGTCTGTCGGGAGCCGATCTGTTCATCTACAACGGCAGCGGCTTTGAGGCGTGGGTGGACAAAGCGGTCGAGGGTCTCGACAAAAACAAGACGGCTGTGGTCAACGCCACGGAAGGGCTGGAGCTGCTCAAGGCGGCGGAGGATCACGAGCACGGCGACGAACATCAGGAGGGGACCGCGGAACAGGGTCACGAGGAGCACCAGGAAGGCTCCACGGCGGAGGCCCACGAGCACGAGCACGGGGAGTTTGACCCGCACGTGTGGCTCGACCCGACCATGCTGAAGGCGCAGGCCGAAAAAATCAAGGAGGCGCTGGCGCAAAAAGACCAGGCGCACGCGGCCGATTACGAGAAGAACTTCCAGCAACTGGACAGCGACCTGGACCAGCTTGACAAGGAGTTCAAGGAGATGGTGGCAAAAGCGCCGAAAAAAGAATTTATGGTCTCCCACAGCGCGTTTGCCTATCTGGCCCACCGCTATGGATTGGAACAGGTGGCCATCTCCGGACTCAACCCGGCGGACGAACCGTCCCCGGCCGACATGAAAGAACTGGTGGAGCACGTCAAGGAGCACAACATCTCCTACGTTCTGTTTGAAACGCTGGTCTCTCCGAAAGTGGCGGAAGTGATCGCCAAAGAGGCAGGCGTGAAAACGGGCACGCTCAACCCGCTGGAAGGACTGACCGAGGAGGAAGCCAAGTCCGGCAAGGATTATCTCTCCATCATGCGCGACAATCTGAACATGCTGCGCGCAGCGCTGCAATAATCGACACGTCGGATGCCGCTCCCCCAAAGCGGCATCTTTTTTATGAAATTGCTGTTTTGCCTGGGTCTGCTGTAAACGGCGGCCTTGTGAAACCGGCCAAATCGTAGTAGGATGAAGTAAGCAAATCAGAACAAATCCGATTTGAGAAGGGATTGTCTTATGGAACGGACACATCAGGAAGAGGCCGTGGTAAAGCTCACCTCGGTCACCTTTCAATACGAAGACAAAGTGGTGCTGGACGACGTCACCTTTACGCTGGAGCGGGGCGATTTTGTCGGCATCGTCGGTCCCAACGGGTCGGGCAAATCGACGCTGATGAAGCTGATCCTCGGCCTGCTGCCGGCGACAAAAGGGAAGGTGGAACTGTTCGGGCAGCCGCTCTCCCGGTTCCGCGACTGGACCAAGATCGGCTACGTCGCCCAGCAGGCCGCCCACGGAGCGGGTGGCTTCCCGGCTACCGTGCGGGAAGTGGTCTCCTCCGGCCTGGTGGGCAAGGTCGGGCTGTTCCGCCGCCTGAAGCCGCATCATCACGAGAAGGTGCGGGACGTGGTGGAACGCGTCGGCTTGACGGAAAAGCTGGACCAGCGGATCGGCAGCCTGTCCGGCGGTCAGCTCCAGCGGGTGTTTATCGCCCGGGCGCTGGTGGCGGAGCCGGAACTGTTGATCCTCGACGAACCGACGGTGGGCGTGGATCAGGAATCGATCGACCAGTTTTACGAACTGCTGCGCTCGCTCAAGGAAGAGAACGGCATGACGATGATGATCGTCAGCCACGATGTGGGCGTGATGACCCAGTGGGTGAACAAGGTGGCCTGCCTGCAGCGGCGGCTGCACTTCCACGGGACGGCGGACGAGTTTGCCCACAATCACGAGCGAATCCTGCAGCAGATGTACGGCGACACGGTGAAGCTGCTGGCTCACCATCATTGACAAACGGGGAACGGAAAGAAGGAGTATGAACATGCTGGCTGACTGGTGGCAGTATGACTTTTTGCGCTACACCCTGCTGTCCGGGGTGCTGATTGGACTGATTTGTCCCATCTTGGGGACGTTTTTGATTGTGCGCCGCCTGTCGATGATGGCAGACGGCCTGTCCCACGTGACGCTCTCCGGCGTGGCGGCGGGGATGCTGCTGTCCAAAAAGGTGGCGCTGTTTCAGGCGATCAATCCGCTGTTTTTCGGCATGCTGTTTTCGGTGGCGGGGTCGCTGTTTATCGAGCGGCTGCGAAAGGTGTACAAATCGTATCAGGATCTGGCGATACCGATCATCATCTCCGGCGGGCTGGGGCTGTTTACGGTACTGATCAGCATCGCCAAAGGGTTTAACGCCGACCTGTACTCGTATTTGTTCGGGAAGATCGTCGCCGTGACCAAGGACGACTTGTATGCGCTGATTGGCGTGGCGGCGGTGGTGCTGGTCACCGTGTTTTTGATGTACAAGGAGCTGTTTGCCGTCTCGTTTGACGAGGAATTTGCCCGCGTCTCCGGCGTGGCCCGCCGGTCGATCAACCTCTGGTTCATGGTGCTGGTCGCGCTGACGATCGCGGCGTCGATGCGGATCGTCGGCGTGCTCTTGATCTCCGCGCTGATCACCATTCCGGTGGCGGCCAGCCTGCAGATTGCCGGCAGCTTCCACCAGACGATCCTGTACGCGATCGTGTTCGCGGAGACGTCCGTGCTGGGCGGACTCTACCTTGCCTATCTGCTGGACTGGGCTTCGGGTGGTACCATAGTGTTGATGGCTGTCCTCATCTTGTTCGCGGTCTTGGGTGTGAAACGGCTGAGGGCCGCTCTGCGGTAAGACCATAGTTTTGCGGGAAGGAGCGTTGGCGATGACGGTAGAAGAAGCGCTGCAGATACTGAAAGAAAACGGGTACAAATACACCGGCAAACGGGAAGAGATGATCCGCATCTGCGCGGCAGAGAAACGGTACCTGTCGGCCAAGGAAATCATGGAACGAATCAAGGACCACTACCCCTCTCTCAGCTTTGACACGGTCTATCGCAACATCTCCACGTTTGTGGAACTGGGCATCCTGGAAGAGACGGAGCTGGACGGGGAAGGGAAGTACCGGCTGGCCTGCTCGGCTGACGGCCGCCACCACCATCACGTGATCTGCACGGTATGCGGCAAGACGTCGGCACTGCCCGGCTGTCCGATGAGCGTGCTGCAAGCGATCCCGGAGGAATTCCAGGTGACCGGCCACAAGTTTGAGGTGTACGGAACGTGCAAGGAGTGCCGGGCGGCGCAGTGAGTGCGGGGATGGCCCGCCTGCCGACGATACGAGAGGAAGGGAATCCCTCAGAGAAAGGGACGAGATGGGGTTTCCGCCAACGAAAGTGTTAGCGAAACATGCCGCCTGGAGATGGGCGGCATGTTTTCGTTTTGTTCAGCCGCTCCAGGGTTCGAGGGGGCTGGAGGCAGTGTGAATGTTCGCGGCTGGCTGTAACGAGCGGCAATCGGCCATCCGCTCGTTTGTCCGGCGGCATACCGGCTTTTGGCTGCAAACGGGTATTTGCTATAATGAGTGGGACAAGATGTGCCATTTGATCACGGAAGAGAGAAGGGACACAGTGGTATGATCCCCCGTTATATCGTTGACTTTGACCTGCATTCCCTGCCTCGCGTAAAAACGGACGTGGCGGTAATCGGCGCCGGGATTGCCGGATTGTACACGGCGCTCCAGGCGAGCGAGTACGCCGACGTGGTGATGATCAGCAAGAAGGGGCTGGACGACAGCAACACCCGCTGGGCCCAGGGCGGGATCGCCGCTGTGACGGCCAAATCGGACTCCCCCGCGCTGCACCGGCAGGATACCTTGATCGCCGGAGCGGGCCTCTGCTCGTACGCGGCGGTGGAGGTGCTGGTGCACGAAGGGCCGGAGCGGTTGAAAGAGCTGATCGCGTACGGTACGGAATTTGACAAGGACGCCCAGGGGCGTTATGAGCTGACCAAAGAGGGAGCGCACAGCAAGCGGCGCATTTTGCACGCCCACGGCGACGCGACCGGGGCGGAGATCGTCCGCGCCTTGTCCGCCCGTGTGCGCGAACACGCCAACATCACCGTGCTGGAAAACCACTTCGCGATCGACGTGGTGACGCAGGACGGCGAGTGCGTCGGCGTCATCGTGCAGAACCCGGAAGGCGGCCTCTTTTTCCTCGAGTCAAACGCAACCGTGCTGGCGACGGGAGGAGCGGGTCAGCTCTACCGCTACACGACCAACCCCGACATTGCTACGGCAGACGGGATCGCGATGGCGTACCGCGCCGGCGCGCGGATCAAGGACGTGGAGTTTATCCAGTTCCACCCCACCGCGCTGTACTACCCGGGGGCGCCCCGTTTTCTCATCTCGGAGGCGGTGCGCGGCGAAGGAGCCATTTTGCGCAACACCAGCGGCGAACGGTTCATGGAAAAGTACCATCCGCAAAAAGAACTGGCTCCCCGCGACGTCGTGGCCCGGGCGATCGTGTCGGAGATGGAGAGGACCCATTCGGCCTACGTGTACCTGGATATTACCCATGAGTCGGAAGAGCTGATCAAGCACCGGTTTCCGACCATCTACCGGTTCTGCCTGCAGTACGGCCTGGACATGGTGACGGACTGGATTCCGGTGGCGCCCGCCTGCCACTACATCATGGGCGGGGTGCAGACCGATCTGAACGGCGAGACCTCCACCAGGCGGCTGTTTGCCTGCGGGGAGGTGTCCTGCACGGGGGTGCACGGCGCCAACCGGCTGGCCAGCAACTCGCTGTCGGAGGCGGTGGTGTTCGGCCACCGCATCGTTCGCCGCATCCGCGAACTGTCGCCGCTGCCCGAGGTGCGTCCGTTTGCCGCGGTGGAACCAAAGCGGACGTCCCGCAGCGTGGACACGCGGGAGCAGCGGGTCCGACTGCAAAAGCTGATGCTGCGCCACGTGGGATTGAAGCGGCAGGAGAAGGGACTGCGAAAAGCGCTGGACGAGCTGGAGCGCATGCAGCGGTTCTTTTACGGTGTGTACCGCGACCGGGAAGCGTTTGAGTTTCTCAACCTTCTGAATACCGCCGTGCTGACGACGCGCGCGGCGCTGCTGCGGGAGGAAAGCCGGGGCGGTCACTATCGTATCGATTTCCCCAACAAGGACGACCTGATTTGGCGCAAGCACATCATCCAATCGATCGGCGAAGGCGTGCGCGAGGAGAGTGAACAGTACGATGTGGAGTAAACGGGAATTGCAGCGCAAAATCGAAGAGTGGCTGCAGGAAGATATTGGCTTTGGCGATGTGACCACGATGAGCACCATCCCGGAAGAGGCGCAGGGCGTCGGGATTCTGTACGCAAAGGAAGCGGGCGTCATCGCCGGTCTGCCGGTGGCGCAGTTGGTGTTTAAGACCGTGGATCCGGCGCTCTCTTTTACCGCTCTGGTGAAGGAAGGGGCCCGCGTCGAAAAGGGGGAGCAGATCGCCGAAGTGAGCGGCTCGGTCCGCTCCATTCTCAGCGGGGAACGGCTGGCGCTCAACCTGCTGCAGCGCCTCTCCGGCATCGCCACCCGGACCAGCCAGTACGCCCAAGCCGTCGCCGGGACCAAGGCGCGGGTGGTGGATACGCGCAAAACCACGCCGGGGCTGCGCATGTTGGAGAAGTACGCGGTCCGCGTCGGCGGCGGACACAACCACCGCTACGCCTTGTACGACGCGGTGATGATCAAGGACAACCACATCAAGGGCGCCGGCGGCATTGCCCAGGCGGTGGCAGCGGCCCGCGCGGCGGTTCCGCACACGATGACGATTGAGGTGGAGACGGAGACGCTCGACCAGGTGCAGGAGGCGCTGGACGCGGGGGCGGACATTATCATGCTGGACAACATGCCGCTGGACGTGATGAAACAGGCGGTGGCGCTGATTGGCGGCCGCGCCGTGGTGGAGGCCTCCGGCGGCGTCACGCTGGAAACGATCCGGGCCATCGCGGAGACGGGCGTGGACGTCATCTCCGTCGGGGCGTTGACGCATTCGGTCAAGGCGCTGGATATCAGTCTCGATCTCAATACACGGAAACGGTAAGGGGAACCCGCATGCTACTGGTGATGGATGTCGGCAACTCCAATATTGTCATGGGGCTGTACGCGGGCGAAGAGCTGCGGCACCACTGGCGGATCGCCACCGACCGCAACAAGACCGAGGACGAGTACGGCATGCTGGTCCGCAGCTTGTTTGACAGCGTCGGCCTGACGCTGGATCAGGTGGACGGGGTGATCATCTCTTCGGTGGTGCCGCCGCTCAACTTTACGATCGAGCGGATGTGCGACAAATACTTTCGTATCAAACCGCTGATCGTCGGACCGGGGATCAAGACCGGCCTCAACATCAAGTACGAGTATCCCCGCGAGGTGGGCTCGGACCGGATCGTCAACGCGGTGGCGGCCATCCACCACTACGGCGCGCCGCTGATCGTCGTCGACTTCGGGACGGCCACCACGTTTTGCTACGTGGACGAGCGGGGCCAGTACTGGGGCGGAGCGATCGCTCCGGGGATCGGCATCTCCACGGAAGCGCTGGTGAGCCGCGCCGCCAAGCTGCCGCGCATCGAGATCGCCAAACCGCCCAGCGTGGTGGGGCGCAACACGATTGCCGCCATGCAGGCCGGGATCTACTACGGGTTTGTGGGCCAGGTGGAGGGCATCGTCCGGCGGATCATCGCCGAGTACAAAACCCGTCCTACCGTGGTGGCGACCGGCGGCCTGGCCTCATTGGTCGCAGGCGAGACGTCGTGCATCGACGTGGTCGATCCCTACCTGACCTTGAAGGGACTTCGCCTGATCTACGAACGGAATCAATAAGGGGCGTACGCGCAGGAAATGCGTACGCAGTGGGAAGGAAAAAGCCGCAGCTTCGTCAGGAACGCTGCGGCTTTTTGCAGGAAAGCACTTCCGGGTCGCCGGTGTCGAGGTTGTCGATCATGCCGCTCGGCACATACCCCAGCCGGCGGCAGAGACGCTGCATTTGCTGGTTGGAGAGGTTGGTTGAAAACAAAATAGTACAACTGACATTAACAGGTCTTTACAAGAAGCAAAAAATAGGATGGAGTGATTGTATGATTCGAAGATTAATTCTATTCTTAACACTGGCTTTACTATATAGTGGATGTAGTAATACCGAGAAATCAATAAACAACGAGCAAGTTACCCAATCAATAAATGAGTCTACATTTCCGGCTGACAATCCCCCCATTGTTGGCGATGTAACAGACGAGAAAAGCATAGAACAGCCTATCAAGGAGAGGTTGGTTAAGCATTATAATCCGAGATCGGTAAGTGATTTTGAGGTTACGAATTACTCTAAAATAAGCAAGACAATATTTTGCACCATCAACTTCAAGGTGGACGGTAAGCTGCATTATGGGCTTGTTCATGCCTTTCCCAAAGATAAAGGCTGGGTAATTCAAACAATCGATGAGGGGCCCGAAATCGCTGTACCTGTTGCGTTACAAATGACTGTGGGTAATGATCTAATTGAAGAAAATGAAACGATAGAAAAGCCGTTTCGAATTTATTCAGGCTATATACATGACAAAAGGGTAAAACAAATAAATATTACTACGACTGATGATCGTATGTATGTTATTAAGATAAGTGAAGACCAGAAACAGTTTCTGTATGTGTCTCCTCGAAAGGAAGAGAAAGCTAAAATCGTAGCACTAGATAAAGATGGAAATATGATTTACCAACAATAAAAGTAGGAGGTAGAGGCTACCCCATCCCCTTTCCTCTCACACTACCGTACGGATTGTTCGGTAAACGGCCAGCGTTTCTGTTTGTGGGTAAATGACGATATATCCAAAACGATCATTTTGAACGTGAAGATGGAAAGGAATAAAGACGGAAAGCAATGGGTTGTCGAGTTAGCAAAAAGTAAAATAATTCCAAATCGAAAAATACGTCACAAAAAGCCGCAGCTTCGTCAGGAACGCTGCGGCTTTTTGCAGGAAAACGCTTCCGGGTCGCCGGGGTCGAGGTTGTCGATCATGCCGCTCGGCATATACCCCAGCCGGCGGCAGAGGCGCTGCATTTGCTTGTTGGAGAGGTTGGTCGAGACGAACAGTTTCTCCGTCGGGCAGACCGCCTCCAGATAAAGGAGCAGTGCTTTGCCAATGCCTTTTCGCTGACGGTGCAAGGATGCACAACGATCAGTTCGACAAAGCTCTGGCGAAAAAACGACTGGTCCATGACCGCATACCCCACCACCTCGCCGTCTTGCCGGGCTGCGTAGCATCGTCCGGCAGTGATCCACTGCCGAAGCTGCCCGTTTCGTCCAATATCGCCCAGCACGGTCGCGTCGATACGGCAAATGGCGTCGGCGTCGCGTGCCGTCGCCTGTTCAATCGAAATCATTCCAGCCACCTGCCCTGCGGGAAGATCGAGGTACCTCTAATCATACCACGATTCACTGGCCAACCTGCCACGGACGAATGGGGACATGGGCGAGGCGCCGTATCGGTGTGAGCGGGCATGGGTGTGGTGCTCGTGATGTCCGTGGTGGCCGAAATGTCCGTACCGGCCGTGCTGATGCTTCAAGCTGCGGGCCGGCTCCTTTTTCCCCACGTGGAGCACCGTGTTTTGCACGCTCCGGGTGCGCACCGCCTGGGAGGAGGTAGCCGGACCGACCGGGGAAAAGAGCCGGGCCGCCGGCTTCCGGCACTCGGGACAGTGGACCGGCTCCGCTGCCTGGGCTGTGCTGCGGTGCAGGTCAAACACACCGCATGTTTCACAGAAAAACGGGTAAATGGGCATGGGCGTTCCCCCTTTTTGGCAATGTCTCGTTGCTGCCCCCTAGTAAGTCCATATGCGGGGAGGTGGGGAAATAAACATGGTTTTTGACGGGGACGACAGGGTGATCTCGGATATGGGAAGGAAAAGGGTAAGGACCGTTCACAGAATAAACACAACGTCTTGCAAGCTGCCGCTCCACATCTGGAGCGGCTTTTTCGGGGTTTTCGCCGGTTTTTTCATTTGGATAACCCCACTTCGGATGCACTTTTCTCTTTTCTGTATTCGGAAAACCGGAAATAGGACCTATTTACATTTATGAAAAACAATGGTAATGTTTGGCTGGAAGAACGTGATGGACTCACGTGTAGACGGGTACTGAAAGATGCATGGTTCTTTTCCAACGTAACTACTAGAAAAGGGAAATTTTACTTGAAAATTTTTATTCCAATATTGCTTCTCTTTTGGTTATGTTCTTTCTTGGCAAAAGATGAGGCTGATTTAAAATGGTTTGATACATCAGAAGATGCAATACATTAAAAAGTGAAGGGATAACCCAAAATTACATAGTTATGGAAAGTTTGCATGGTATAAAGTCGACCATCCTGTGAGGCGGTTGCAGCTCCACGTTATGTTGAAAACTTAAAAGGAGATCGAAATGTTAGATCGGGGCCTGGATTAAGTTATCAAATCATCAAAACATTGTCGTACAATGATGATGTGGTAGCTTACGGTAGTAGCGACGATTTTGACTTCTATGCTGATGGTTGGAATTGGTTCCATCACTACTACCCGGATAGCACCTATGGTTATTCGAAATCTGGTTACCTTGCTTATTACGACGGTGTCGGTGAATATATTGAAGATACTACTTCTGTTTATTCAGGTTCCACTTATTATAGTTATGCTCAAGCATGTCCGTTGGGCTCACAATATAAAAGCCACACAGGTACGGTCTATGCTTCTGGATTATTAGTGGCCTCTAGTTGTAACCCGAGAGCTTGGCAAGTTGATGTTATGGGAAATGCAGCTTATGTTGATGGTATGAAGGTTAATGCCAGAAAATAAAAAATTTTAGGTGGTGTTCAAAATGAGTTTGAAGAAAAAAGCTGCATGGGCCTTGGCTTCAGCCGGGGTAGCCTCTATCTGTTTGATTACGAACGCAACTTCAAATTCACCAGTTCTAGCTCAAAATTCGACGGTAAGCAATCAGGAAGTAAATTCGACGGTAAGCAATCAGGAAGTAAATTCGACGGTAAGCAATCAGGAAGTAAATTCGACGGTAAGCAATCAGGAAGTAAATTCGACAGCAAGCAATCAGGAAGTAAATTCGACAGCAAGCAATCAGGAAGTAAATAGTGCTTTTGTTAACGGGAAGCCGAAAATTGAACATATTAAAGTAATAAACAAAGATGGCAGCTACATTGAAACATGGAGAAATCTTGTCACTGGTGAAGAACGTGTTGATACTGTCGATGCAGCCAATCATTTGCAAAACAGAACAATAGTAACGGAAAACGGAAGCCGTGTTTATGTTATCAGCAATGTTGAAGGGAAACTGGTAGGAGAAACTTGGAAGCTACCCGAAGCTATCGCGAATGAAAATCAAAAAATAAATAAGCTTTCTTTGATTGAGAATAAAAAAGCGCAGTTTTCAAAAGCAGAGAAAGTGGGAAAAGAAAAGGTTAACGGTAAAGAAGCTGTCAAACTGAAACACACGGATAATCACCCGAGGTTCGGTGAGGTGACGAGATTTCTTTTTATTGATGAAAGCACCGGGCTTCCATTCAAAACAGTAACCTATCACAAAAAAGATGGAAAAGATGCATTAGTAAATGAATCGACCGAAGAATACAACGTGATTACCGATATTCCAGAAAATCTGTTTAAAGATTTTGCAGGAGCTGAAATCAAAGAGGTAACAGAGAAGATGAACGAAAAACCGGCATCAACCGGATAATGAAATCGGTCAAACTCGAACAGACCGGCTCCTGAGAGAAGGAACAGCGCTTCGCCAATGCCTTTTCGTTCACGGCGCGGATGCACAACTGGCTCCACAAAGCTCTGGTGAAGAAACGACTGGTCATGACCGCAAGCACCACAACCTCGCCGTCTTGCCGAGCTGCGTAACCACTGACGAAGCTGCCCGTTTCGGCCCATGTCGCCCAGCACGGTCGCGTCGATACGGCAAATGGCGTCGGCGTCGCGTGCCGTCGCCTGTTCAATCGAAATCATTCCAGCCACCTGCCCTGCGGGAAGATCGAGGTACTTCTAATCATACCACGACTCAATGGCCAATCCGTTACGGGCGGCTGGGGGCATGGGCAGAGGCGCCGTACCGGTGTGAGTGGGCATGGGTGTGATGCTCGTGATGTTCGTAATGGCCGAAATGTCCGTACCGCCCGTGCTGATACCACGAGCTGCGGGCCGGCTCCTTTTTCACCACGTTGGGCACCGTGCTTTTCTCTCTCCGGGTGTGCAGCGCCTGGGAGGAGGTAACCAGACCGACCGGGGAAAAGAGCTGGGCCGCCGGCTTCCGGCACTCGGGGCAGTGGCCCGGCTCCGCTGCCTGGGCTATGCTGCGGTGCAGGTCAAACACACCGCATGTTTCACAGAAAAACGGGTAAATGGGCATGGGCGTTCCCCCTTTTTGGCAATGTCTCGTTGCTGCCCCCTAGTAAGTCCATATGCGGGGAGGTGGGGAAATAAACATGGTTTTTGACGGGGGGCGACTGGATGATCTCAGGGCGGGAAAGAAAAGGGTAAACCGCAAATCGCTGCTCCGCTGGGTAGGGTTTCGCATGTCGCTCTGCCTGGAAACATGCTTCTCCGTCAATCCAAACGTTTTGTCCTCCGTCTGTGCCGCTCCACACCTGGAGCGGCTTTTTTTGTCCCGCCGTCCCCCTGTACGCTGATGGCAGAACACAGGAGAGGAGGTTGCGGGATGTCGATACATCCGCTGCGGCTGGTGGCGATCCTGCTGTTGGCGGCCTGCGTGGCGGCCGGTGCATATCACGTGCTGAAGCCGCACACCATCGCCTACGTCAAACTGCGGGAGGGAGTCGCCAAAGAGAGCGGCCAACGGCTGGAAGCGTCCGACCTGGAGCGGGCGGAGCTGTCGCTGGGCGGCCTGTTTCGCATGCAGTCGTCTCCGGTGCCCGGGCTGATTGCGTGGGAGGAGGCGCCGCGCTTTGTCGGCCGGCCCCTTGCTCGCCGGGTGGAGGGAGGACGGCCGCTGTTGGCGGAGGATGTGGAACGGCCGGGAGAAGCAGGGCAGGAGCGGGCACTGGGCGCATCCATGACCGGCATCAGCATCCCCGTCGACAACGTGTCCGGTGTGACACCCTACGTCGCCGTCGGGGAGCGGGTGCACGTGTACGCATCGTTTGAAGACGACGCCGGCGCCCACACGGGGCTGCTCCTGAAAAACATGCCGGTCATCGGCGTCCAGCGGGAGATGGAGGGGGATCATCCCCGGCTGCAGGCGGTGACCCTGTCGCTCGAACTGGACGAGGCCGTTCTGCTCACCCATGCGCTTCACTACGGCAAAATTCGCCTGGGACAGGCGTCAACGGCGGACGGGCAAAAAGCGGGTATTGGCGACGCGGCGTTTGCCGGCGCCTTGATCAAGACCAAAAAACGATGGATCGACGGAGAGGAGGAACGTTAGTGAGAAAACGACTGCTGATCGTGGATGACGATCCCGCCGTGGGCAGCGCGCTTGGGGAGCAGTTGGCGGGCAGCCGGTGGCTGGAGCCGTGCGGCCAGGCGGAGAATGTGGAAGCCGCCTGGCGGATGCTGCGTGACGCCCGGCCCGATCTGGTGCTGCTGGGCGGGATCAAGGAGGCGGAACGGGGCGTGCTGTGCCAGCAATTTCGGCTGGCGTTTCCCCATTTGGCGTTTATCGCCGCCTGCGGGACCCGGGAGCTGGCGTGGGAACCGTTTTTTCGCAACCTGGGCATCTGGGTGATCGCCAAGCCGATCCAGCCCGGACAGTTGGAGGCGCTGGCGATGCAGCTCGCTTCCCTGCAGGTCCTGCCGATGGGGGGAGTGCAGGCGGGAGGAGCCCCATCGTTTGCCGGAGAGACAGGACCTACGCCCGGTCTGCACGCCGCCGAGGCGAGACCGGTCCAGCCTTACCTGGCGGGCCGCTCGTCGACCAAGCACCTGATTACCGTCTACGGCCCCAAGGGAGGGGTGGGAAAGACCTTTCTGTCGCGGGAGCTGGCGGTCTACTTTTCCCTGCAAAAGCGGGACGGACGGCCGCTCAAGGTGCTGGCAGTCGACTTTAACCTGGATCTGGGCACGTTCGCCACGTCGCTCAATCTGCCGCGTTCGCCCAACCTGTTCACCTGGGTGCAGGAAATCGATGCCCGGCTGCACGAGCTGGTTCGCCGTCACGGCCGAGATCCGCTGGACGTACGCCCCGAGGAGTGGCAGGAGTATGTCGCGGCCGTACACACGCAGCCCGAAGAGGTGGACAAGTACGTCGTCACCTATGAAGAGACGGGCCTTCACGTGCTCACGTCGCCGCGGGACATCCGGCACAGTTTTGAGATTCGCGACTACCACCTGTACCTGATGCTGGAAACGCTCAAACACAGCGCGTACGACGTGATCCTGATCGACACGGCTCCCGATACGACGGACGCGACGATCCAGGCGCTGTTTTTTGCCGAGCGGGTGGTCATGGTCGGAAATCCGGTGGTGGATTCTATTGAAAATATTCAACGGATGTTAAAACTGCTCCGGGAGGCGGAATACCCGGAGGAGCGGATTCAATTGTGCATGAACCGGCTGCAGAAGAGGGAGATGTTTACGCTGGACGAGATTCGGGCGTATTTTCACCTGCATCCGAGCAAAAAGATCCATCCGATCCCGGATGACGCCGAAGTGAAAAAGTCGATTAACACCGGGACGCCGGTTGTGCTTCATCCCGGCAGAAGCGCGGCGAAAGAGGCGATCGAAGCGCTCGGCAGCATCCTGCTGCCGCTGGACGCGGCCGAAAGCGGCAGCGTCAAGGGAAAAGCGAAGGAGCGGCCTGCCTTGTTGAAATGGCTGTGGCGGTAAGGAGGGGAAACGATGAATTTTGACCGAAAAACGCTGCTGGGGATTCAGGCGGCGGGACGGGAGCGGTTTGACCTGCGGTCGCATGTGCGGGAAACGGCGCGTGCGTCGCAAACGCTGAACGAGCGGATGCACATGCCGCAGCCGGCCGGGGACAAGCGGGTGCCGGCGGAAACAGAGGCGGCCGTCCGCACGCAGATTGTGGAGAAACACGGGAAGCGGCTGTGGGAAGAGAAGCATCAGCCGGCGTATCTGGACGAGCTGGCCCGCGATATCCGCCTGCTGCTGGAGACCGGCACGACGCTTGCCTCCGCCCATTTGGAAGCAGAGGTGGAGCGGCTGCTGCGCTCGCTGATTGGCTGGGGCCCCTTGGACCCGCTGCTGGAGGACCCGGACATCACGGAGATTTTGTTTCACCGCTACGACCGCTTGGTGGTGGAGCGAAAGAGCACGGGAAGGCTGGAGGTGCCGGATGTTCCCGTGTTCCGGGACGAGGAGGAGATGCTCCGCCTGCTGGAGCAGATGGCCGCCGCGATGGGCCGGGAGTTTAACGAAACCAAGGCGGAACTGAACACCCAGCTCCCTGACGGCTCTCGAATCGCGGCTGCCCACCGCTCCATTTCGCCGGACGGCCACATGCTGACGATACGCAAACACCGCGATCTGCTGACAGAGGCGGACTACCTGGCCTACGGATCGATCTGCGAGCCGATGCTTGCCTTTTTGCAGTGGGCGGTCGGCCTGTCCCGCGCATCCGGGCTGGTCAGCGGCGGGACGGGGTCGGGCAAGACCCATCTGCTCAATCTGATCTCGCAATACGTGCCCCACCACTTGAGCATTATCACCATCGAGGATGTGCTGGAACTGAAGCTGCAGCATCCGTTCGTCCGCCGTTTTCTGGCCAAACCGCCCAACCACGAGGGAAAAGGCGGGTTTTCCATCCGAGATTGTGTCCGCCTTTCGCTGCGCAAGCGGCCGGACGTGATTATCGTCGGCGAGGCGCGCGGAGGGGAGATCGTCGACATGCTGTGGGCGATGAACACCGACCACCCGGGAAGCTGGAGCACGGCCCACGCCAACTCACCGCGGGCGCTGGTCGATTCCACCCTGCCCATCCTGTTCGGCAAAGCGGAAGAGACGTACAGTTCGTTGGAGCGCAACCTGATGATCGGTTCGGCTCTCGACCTGATCGTGCAGGTCAAGCGGTTCGAGGAGGACGGCAGCCGCAAAGTGGTGGCGATCACCGAGGTGGTGGGAACCGGCCAGTCGCACGAGGAGCTGATCCGGCGGGCCTGCAACGTCAGGCAGGTCATTGGCGACCGCGTCTATTTGCAAGACATTTACGTGTACGAACCGACAGGCGTACGGGACGGCAGAGTGGTGGGACAGTTCAAATGGACCGGCTACAAGCCGGAGAAGCTGGTGCGGCGCTGGCTGGAAAAGGGATTGCGTCCGGAAGAGGCGGAACGCGTCTTCTTTCCGACGCCCATCCCGATGTAGGAGGGACAAACGATGGCCGATATCGGAATGTTGGTTGCCGCCGGGGCCGGCGCGGGAGTCGTCCTGCTGCTGCTTCCCCGCCGTTTCTTTCAGGGCGGACCGGCGGGCAGGCACGCGATCGTCGATCAGCTTCAAAGGAACGAAAGACCGTGTGGGACCGGCTGGACGAGCGGCTGCAGCAGTCGGGTTCAGGAATGGGGGTCCATCAATACTTGGCGCTGGTCTGCCTGTTCGGACTGGTTGCATACGGGCTGAGCGGGCAGATTTTGCGTTCCTGGTGGCTGGCGCTTCCCGCCCTGCCCGCAGGCATCCTGTTTGCGGAGCGGCTGGTCAGCGTGTTGGGGGCGAGGCGAAAAGACCGGTTCGAAGAGGATAACGTAAAGGCGATTCGCTTGATGGCAAGCTCGCTCCGGACCTCCCCGTCCTACCTGCACGCATTTGAAGAGGTGGCGGCCAGTCCGTACGTGAACAAGACCGTAACGGACGAATACCGCCGGGTGGTGGAACTGCTGCGGGCGCAGGTGCCGCTGGATAAGGTGATGGCGGCCTTTTACCGGCGGACGGGCTCGGCAGACGTCCGGTATCTGGCGACCATCGTGCAGATTCAGCGGGAAATGGGCGGAGACATGGCCAGAACGCTTGATTTGGCGGCGTCCACCATCCTCAGGCGGCGCCAGTCGCTGCGCAGGCAGAGGGCGGCGACGGCACAGATCGTGGCGCAGGTCAACGTGCTGAGCGTCATGCCGTTTGTCTTTGTTACCGCCTTGTACGCAAACAATCCGCTCCATTTTGATCCGCTGACGGCAACGGTTCAGGGGCGCCTGTCCATCCTGGGCGCGCTGCTCTCCATTTTGACCGGCGGAGAGGTGATCCGCCACCTCGCCCGCAAAGGCATTCACAAAGGAGGATGACCCGGTGTTGTTGATCAGCGCGCTGGCCGGGGTGGCCGTGCTCTTGTTTGGGCTGCCCGCCTGTCTGGAAAAGACGGCTGCGGATGAGGGAGATTTGTTCGGGCGGATCGAGCGGGAGCGGCAGGCCCGCCTGGCGGAATCCTTTCGCCGGCGGCGTTCCTCCTGGACGATCGTACGCGCATTGGAGCGGCGTGAACGGTGGCTGGAGTCGCTGTGCCGATGGACGGGCGTGGACCGAAAGAAAACGGCGGACATGCTCTACCGTCTGCGCTCCCCGATCACGGTGACGGAAGTGGCGCTGGCCAAGGCGGTGGGCGGTGCCGTCATGCTGGGAGCGGTCTTGCAGATGGCTGCCCGGCTGTACAGCGGGCGGGAGTGGAGTGTGCTTGCTGCCTGGCCGATGCTGGGGGCCGTCCTGACGTTTTTGCTGCCCACCCTGCTCCTGGAATGGGCGGACAAGCGAGCGAAAGCGGAGATGGCGGAACAGGTGCCGGTCTTTTTCAGCATTGTGCAGGCGCTTGTCGAGGCGGGCATGCCGATACAGGCAGCAGTCAAACAGGCGGCCCGCCGCTTTGACGGGAGGCTGGGACGCGAACTTGCCAGGCTGGAAGTGGAAGAGAAGCGCTGCGGCAGTTGGCGCAAGGCGCTGGAGGAACTGGCCTTTCGCTGGGAAGTGGATACGCTGACGGCCATCGCCTTGGAGATCAACGAGGCGATCAGCAAAGGCGTAAGCGTGGCCCCCATGCTGGCCGTACAGGTGGAGGAGCAGGTCCGCCAGCAGGAAGACGAGGCTTCCGCCCACATGAATCGGCTGAATGTCCGGCTGCTGCCGTTTGTGATCGTGCTGATGGGCGTACCCCTGCTGTACCTGGTAATGGGGCCCGCCTTCATGGGCATTGGCGCCCGGCTGTAATTTTTTTTGCGGCACCCGCTGTCTTTTGTCAGAGTGATAGTACACACCGCAAAGGAGGGATTGTATGTCGTTCGTTCGCGAATATGTGCGCAGATTTGCCCGGGAGGAGGATGGCGTCACGATTGTGGAGATGGTGATCATCATCGCCGTCATCCTGATTCTGATCATTCCCACGCTGGCTACCCTGGGGGAAGCGGAGGACGCCAAGCTGAAGGAACTGGAGGAAAAGATCAGCAAATGAAAGAGGCGGTCTTGTTCGCCCTGCTGGCGGCGGCCGCGTGGTCTGACTGGCGCTGCCGCAAGGTGCCGAACAGGTTGACCATGCCCGCAATGGCCGCGGGTCTGCTCTATCAGTGGCAGAGCGGGGCGGGATGGCCGGCGTTGGGCGGTTTGCTGGGGGCGTTTCTGCTGACGGTCGGGCCGGTCGCGGTGCGGGGCATGGGGATGGGGGACCAGAAGCTGCTGATGGCGGTCGGCGCCTGGACCAGTTGGGCGGAGGTGTATCCGCTGTTTCTGCATTCGCTGCTGCTGTGCCTGGCTGTGGTCTGCTGCCGTCCGGGGACGTGGCGGCGGCTGCGCCTCAATGTGCACGGCCTGGCGGCGGGCTGGACCGCCCACAGGCAGTTGTGGCTACCTGGACGGGCAGAATCGGCCCTCGTTTTTCCCTATGCGGTTTTCCTGCTGGCCGCCTATTTGCTGCAGCCGGCTTGGAGGTAAGCGGATGAGAAAGCGATGGAGCCGTTTCGTTTGGGACGAGCGGGGCAGCCAGCTCCTGGAGTTTGTTCTGGTGTTTCCGCTCGTCTGGATCTTGTTCGTGTTTACGTTTGACCAGTTTACCGTTCTCTACAACCGGCAAAAAGCGCTGGAGGCCGCCTACGAGGCCGGGCGGATCGCCGCCGTGCAGCCCAATTTCGGACTGGCGCAGTACCACGCCAGGGAACGGGGCGAGGCGGAACTGGAGCAGGGCATTGGCACGACGTGGGGGGAGGTGCGGCTGTCCCTGCAGGGCGGGACGTGGAAAAAAGGAAATCACGTCGAGGCGAGGGCGACGATCGCGTTTCGCCTGCTTGCATCCGGCACGCCGCAGGAAGTGACGGAAAGCTATCACGTGATGATCGAAAACGCGGAGGAAGGAAGATGATGCGCTTGCGCGGGATAAGCGAGCGGCTGGCGGAGGAGCGCGGGACCATCACGTTGACTGCGCTCTTTTTTCTCCTCTGTCTGGGCGGACTGGTATCGCTGCTGCTGCTCTTGGGCCAGGCGGGACTGTTGAGCATGCAGGCGCAGCAGACGGCCGACATCGTGTCCAAAGGGGCGCGGGCGGCAGGAAAGTGGGAGTACATCGACGACCAGGGCAGCAAGCGGACGTATCTGTTCGCCACGACGAGGGAAGCGAGGCGGCACAATGCCGACATCGTTCGCGGCGCGAGGGAGGAGGCGGACATTCTGTGGCGTCTGAACAGTCCGGCCGTGGAACGGCGGGCGGATGAAGCAGTGATCATTCATCAAAAGGGAGAGCAGAAACATTTGTACCGGCAGGGCATTTATCACGTACGCGTGCAGGTTTTCAGCCGACTTCCTCTCCTGTGGCAAGAGGTCGAAGCCGGGCTGGACAGAACGTCCCAGTCGGGAATCTATGATTTTTGAACCAGATGCGCACGGGCGAACCGTTATTTTTGTCCTATTTCTGCATGGTAACGTAACAGTATATTCCAGAAATGGGACAGGAGTGAGGTAGCAGTGCCGTCAAGAATTGTCGAACGGTACAAGCGTATTCTCAACGGAGAACAGAAGCGCTTTTCGCCGTACGAATTTGAAGATGCCCAATACCGCAAGCAAAAAGTGCAGCTTGTCTTGCGGTACGCGATCGAACAGGTGAAAAAATGGACACCGGAGCAGGCGCGGAAGGAGTTGAGCATCAAGGACGTCAAGGAGCTGAAACTGCATCTGGTCCGCGAGTACATCGACCCGCCGATCGAGGCAAAGCCGGAGGACGTCTACTACATGGTCGAATTTGCTTATCCGTATCTTCCGCGGATGCCGGAAAAACAAAAGGTGCTGTGGGTGTACCAGGAAGTGCTGGCGGGCGTCCGCCGCCACTTTCCGCCGCTTTACTTTCAGAGTGTCAAGGGGGAGGAACGGGCCAAAATCTGTTTCGACTTCATGTGCCGCGAACTGATGAAGCTGCAGGACCTGCGCCAGCTCCCCCGCATCTTCGGAAAGACGGAGCAGGCGTACAGCCTGCTGAGAAAGTACAAGCTGAAAATCCTGGTCGATACCCTGTATTTCTCCCCTTTCGACATGATCACCGACATGTATCCCGAACTGGCCGATCCTGATTTGTGGAATGAAGCGTAAAAATTATTTGCGTCCATGCGCTGTCTTTTCTTACGGTAAGGGTAGTTTCATTGGCTTATAAGCACATGAAACGGCCGTATGTTGGTGAGAAAAGGAGGCGTTGCGCATGGCAACAGTAGAAGCTCACCAAGATTGCTCCGCAAACGTGGAGCTGCTTTTGGGCAGGCGAGTCCGCTACCAAAAGCACAAGCCCGGCAGGCATCTGTCGTTGGACCGCATGCCGCAGGGAGTCTTTCAAATCGAGTCCGTGCACCGATTTGGAAGCAGAGTTGTACTCAATGACGGGGCTGTCACGATGGAGAGTGCTCCAACCGTCATGGAGCGCGGGGGAAGAATCGCTCTTCTGCTCGCAACGGGAGAGGAACTCTACTTTTTCGCGGAGTAGACCTCTCGGGATTCGCCTTGCACGAGTGCGTGCGAGGCGAATCATCCCCCATTTTTCCGATATGAAAAAATGATTTGACGAAGGGCGAAAGATGTAGCAAAATGTCTATAAATGTATAATTATGTAAATATTGGGGGTAATTTGAAGTGATGGTGAATAGCGCAATCGAATTGGTCGAACGCTGCTACGAACAAACGAATTGCCTGATTTCACTGGAAGAGCTGAAAGAAGTGTTCATTGCGTACGTGTTCGGCAGTTACCAGGAAGAGATCGTTGCCCGGTACGGGCTGGATCGCTTTTACGAACACCTTGACCAAATCCGGTTAACCACATGCCGCAAAGACTTTGACCAGGCGGTGGAAGACTGGTATCTGCTCCAGTACGGCTGCCGGTCGGATGAGGCCAACTACCACGACATTTTGTTTGCCCTTGTCAAAGAGGCGATTGTGCACTACCAGTCGGAAAATCGCAGCGCACTGATTCGGGACGTGACCAAACTGCTGACGACGCCGACGGGGTTTATCAAGCGCTGGCAAATGGGACAGGCCCGCGAACGGACGCTGCCCGCCTACTTCAAATACCTGATCAAGCTCGGGATTCGCACGTATGATGACATTGAATCGTTGGTGGACATGTGGCTGGTGGAGTATCCAAACGCGTTTGACAAGAAGCAGCAGCAGCTTTTTGCCAACCCTCCGCGCAAAGGCAGGCCCAACAACGTGGAACTGGCCCTGCTGCAGGACATGGTCAGCCAGGTAAAGCCGGAGCTTACCCCGCAGGAACGCGAACGGCTCAGAAAAATCTATTACTATCACCGCAAGTCGCTGACCATGAAGGAAATGGTGGAAAAATTTAAAAAGTACCTGCTGACGAAAGAGAATCAGAAGGATTCGCAGGCGGGGTAAGCGATGTTTCAGCAGGTAAACCGCTTCGTCACCCAGTTCCGCGAACTGGAGAAAAGGGAATACGCCCGCTCCCAGGAAGAGGAGCGGTTGTGGCAGTCGTTAAAGGACAAACTGTCAGCCTCTCCGACGGAAGAACAACCTTCAGCGGTTCGCCGCTGCATCGCCGTAACCGGGTTGTACGCCCAGGCCGGCGCCAGTTTCCTGGCGGGCAACGCGTCGTTTTTGCTGGCCGGCAGCGGAGTCTCCGTCACGCTGTGCGAGCTGCCCGGCACCGCTTCCTATTATTACTTCGCGCTCGACTGTGAACGCAGAGCGCATCATCGCTTCAAGAACTCATCCGCATCCGTGCTCCTCATGCAATCCAATCACTTGCGCATCTTGGTGGATACCCCTTTGTCGAATGAATCGTCAACCCCGACCGACACGGCGGACTGGCTGCTGAGAATGAGCAAAGAGAGCGCCACGGTCGTCATCGATTTGTCCTCGCGCTGGAAGGAAGAACAGGCTGTCCGGGTAATGGATCTGGCCGACGAAATCTGGGTGGTGTTCGATTCCGACTTGGCCAGGTTTACCCGTCTGTTTCTGACGGAAGAGCCGCCCTCGTGGTGGGAAAAACACGGCGATAAAATCAGGCTGATCGCAAACAAATGGAACGAGTATCTGAGCCGCTCCGCCGTCATGAAAAAGGTGGAAGGAACCGTCTCGCTCTGGAACGGCGAACGATTCGGGCCGGGCATTGACGCCGTCGTTCCCCTGATTGACAGCGAGAAAACGGCGATTGCCCATACAAAAGCTAGCCTCTTGCTGGAGCTGTACCCGGAGGAGGAACATCGGTTCCAATCGCTGCTACACTCGGAAAAGGGAAGGATGTTATGAAAAAGCAGACCCTGCTGCTCATCAGTTTGCTCTCGTTTCTCTTGGCCGGTTCCTGCTTCTACGCGGCGACCCGGTATATCGACGCGCTGGCCGTTGAACGGCTGTTTGCGCCGGTGGTAAAGGTGGCCGAAGGAAAACAGATCGACCCCTTTGAACCGATCACGCAAGACGACGTGGTGCTGGTCCAGGAAGAAGTGGACGAGATTTTGCCCGGGTCCCTTCAAACGCTGGAGAGCGTGTTGGGAAAACGCAGTTCCCAGACGCTCTATTCCGGGGAACAAGTGCTGAAACACAAGCTGACCGATACGCAGTTGCTGCCGGAAAAGGGGGAGGCCCGCTACGAATTTCCGCTGACGTTTATCGACCCCATCACCGAATTGCGGAAAGGAGACCGCGTCAAGCTGTGGGTAAAGTACAAGCCGCCGGCGGAGCTGGAGCATTTGCCCGAACCGACGCATTTTCGCAAGACGAACCCGACGGCCGATCTGCTGTTTGAAAGCCGGTTGGCAACGGTGAAGGACAGCAACGGTACGGAGATTTACACGCTGAAGCCAAGCATGCTTCCGGCCCCCGATCACATGGATGCCGTGTTTAACGGCTCCCGGGAAAAACCGCTCTTGAACGGAGAAAAGCGTTACCGCGACTACCGGGCCCAGCCGACCGCCTTGACGGCCTTTATCGGCTTTAACCTTTCCGATCAGCAGTATGTCGCGTTGAGCGAAGCCATGATGTACGGGACCATTCAAATTGGTCAAATTTCCGGTGCGGAGGAACGGACCCCATGAGAACCCTGGTATGTTTTCCGATGAAATCGCTGGCCAAAACCTACATGCCGACGGAATGCGAGTCGCTGGTCGCGGAGTCGGCCGAAGATTATTTCCGCCTCGCCAAACTGTACCAACCGGAAGCAGCAGTGCTGTTTTCCGAAATGTTCGACGAACCGGTCTGGGAGTGGCTGCCGCGCGTGCAGGAGGTTCTCCCGGAGGGCGTGCCTGTCATCATTGTGCCCTTGTACAAGGATGAATCCCTGATCGCAAAGGTCAAGGAGGAAACCGATCCGGCCGGTTTGTACATCCTCCCGGCCACTCTCAATCAGGAGGAGATCCGGGAGAAAATCGCTTTGATACTGGGTGTTTCGCAAAAAAGCGAGGAGCTGCCCACCGCAAAGGGCGACGGCATTGTCTACACCTTGATGAGCTACGGTTCCTCAGGCATCACCACGTTTTGCATCAATTACCCGATCCTGCTGGCAAAGCGCAATCCCGACAAGCGCATCGTCGTTCTTGACATGAACGCTCAAAAGCCGGATTTGACCCGTTTCTTCAAGCTGCAGCAGCATCATCTGGCATTGTTCCGGCCCGACCTGCTGGAAATGCGAACAGCGGCGGCCCGCAATTGGGAGCGCGGCTGCAAGCAGATCAGCCACATGCCCAACCTCTACTATGCCAGCGCCACATGCAGTTGGAAAAGCGGAGAGATCTCCAACCTGCTGACGGCCCTGCGCCAGCAGTTCGATTACGTCTACATCGACTGGGGCTACTGCTTTCCGGAGACGGAGGCCTTACAGCGCTTGATTTACGCGTCCGACCGCAATCTGTTTTTTGTGCGGGCCGATCCGTTTGGCATCGAGAACGCAAAGGCGTGGATTCATGCATGGGCCGAGCGGGGCGTGGAGTATCAGGTGATGCTCAGCCATCTGGACAAGGGGCAGACGTACCGCATCGGCGAAGGAATCTCCGTTTATGGAGTGGTACCGCGCATTTCCGATACCCGGCTGATTCAGTCGCACCGCAGTCACAGCGTGCTGGTGGAAGAGATCTTCCCGCCCAAGCCGTACGTCACCAGCCTGCAGGCGATGGTGGATGCGGTACATGCGGACAAAGGAGCTGTGGTCTGCCGATGAAAACCGCTTTCCGACAATGGACCGCATCCCGGCTCAAGGATGTGGAAGACCTCAAGCAAGCAGCCCGCGACTACCTGAATCACTTTGGCACCACTCCCGAGGAGAAGATGGAGATGCAGCGGATATTGACCCTCGCGGAGCTGGGCGACCGGAACAGCCACAGCCATGTCATCCTGCGCTTGCAGCATTACTTTGAAGAAGTCCTGAAACGGCCGGTAACCGAGGAAATTTTGCCGCATGTCAACGGATACGAAGGGCTGTTGTTTGCCACGTACGGGTGGGGAATTCTGGATGCCGTCCTGCATTTGTCGCCATGGGTGGAAGAGGTACGGGTGGCGGCAGGACGTCCGGTGGCGTACATCGAGCAGGGGCGGAAAAAGAGCCTGCCGTACACACCCACATGGACGGAAGTGGAGACCCTGCAGCAAAAGCTGACCAACGCGGCCGGCCTGTCCTTTCATGAAAAAAAGCCGCGTTTGAGCGGGTATCTCGATTCGTTGAAAGCCAGGCTGACCATGTTCACCTTTCCCTATTCCCGGGTTCCGACCATCATTGTGCGCCGTTTTACCACGCCCTCGTTTTCGCTGGACCAACTGCGGACGCAGTCGCTGCCCACGTTTGACGAAAGGGTGCAGCTTTTGCTTGAGCAGCAGGTGTACGGCAGGAGCAACGTCCTGGTGATCGGACCGATGGCGGCGGGCAAGACGACGCTGATGCTCTGCATGCTGAAACTGAAAGACCCCCAGACCGAGTACGTCACGATTTTTGAAAGCGAGCATGAAATGCGTTTTGGCGATGTTTGGCCGGGAGAGGTGATCGAACTGCAAAACGTGGAAGAGATCGGCATCGAACTGGAAAGCTGCTTTAAAGACATGTACCGGACCACCGCCAACACGATTCTGATCGGGGAGATTCGGGAACCGATCGAAGCCTATCACTTTGTCAACGCCGGCGTGCGGGGAACCGACGCTACGATCGCCGCCATGCATGAACGCTTTCCGCACAAGGCGCTGCAGGATTTGACCGACCTTGTTTATCAATATGGCGGACGGAGCATTGAACTGACGCAGGAGAGGATCAGCCGGGCGGTCAATTTCGTCAATTCGCTGACCTACCGGAACAATGGTCACCGCTTTATCGATGCCATTCACGTCAGCGAATGGAACGACGTGATGAGCCGGGTCGAGTCCGTGCCGCTTGTCTTCCGCAACAGGCAGACGGGCGCCTATGAATGGACCGGAAAGAAGCTGGACGAACATCTGGTGGAATACATGTGCCACGTGGGCAGGGCGGATATGGATGTCTTGAAGGAGTTACGTCTCATCGATATGGGCAGGACGCTATGAAACACCTTCTGTTTATTCCCATGTCTGTCTGCCTGTTTGCCGGATTTTGGCTGCTTGGGCTTCATTTGTACCGTACCTGGTCCGCTCCCCACGTATTCTTTCCCAAGACGGTGGCCGTGTGGCGGGAGAGGATGCTGCGCCACAAAACAAACCGCATCATTTACGAGAGGTACGAGAGATGGTGCGGGATCGCTGGCGGGACGCCGGAAGCCCACATTCTGCTGTCGCTCTTTGGGGGAGCTGCAGGGTTTGTCTCCGGCATCCTGCTTGGCAATATCGTCGTGTCCCTGTCCCTGTTTGTGCTGCTGGTATTGCTGCCGACCCTGCTGCTGTACGCCCGCTATACGGTACGCATCAACAAGAAAATCGGCGCGTTTTGCCGCTTTGTCGACCTGTTTGCGCGTTATTACAGCAGCCGTAAAAACATCATCCTGACGTTCAGAGATATGGTGGAAGAATGTCCGAAAGAGCTGCTGCCCGATTTGCTGCTGCTCATCAACCATCTGTCGGACGGAGGAAATCCCGTCCGGGCGGTGGAGATTTTCGCCGAGCGCATTAATCATCCGTGGGCCCACGATTTTGCCATGTATGCGGCCAGCGGATTGGAAGGCGAAACGGAGGACATTCAGAACGCACTGAATCGATTGACCAACGAGATGTTTATTCAGCAAGACGAAAAAGAGGAAAGAGACAGTGAAATTTACGCGATCTGGGTCAGCTTGATTCTGGTCATCCTGATCTGCATCTGCCTGATTCCCTACAACCAGAGCTTGCTGAAAGATTCGTACCGCCTGTATTTCTTTACCGCTGACGGACAGGCCATCCTGTCGCTCGCGGTAACGGTCTGGTCTCTTTCCATTCTGTTAGCGTTCATCTGGGGACGGAGGTATCGCTGATGCCCTTGTTGTTCATGTATGCCTGCCTCACGCTGGGATCCCTATTCGTGTTTGTGGCCGTGTTTGCCATCGGCAAGCAGTTGGCGGCGATGCGCCGTCCCAGGCTGTTCGTCACCGGGCAGTGGCGCCGCATGTGGGAAAAGGCGGTCAACGCCGAGGAAGACGAAGCGTGGGAAAAGCTGCTGGCACGAGCAGGCCGGCCGTTTGGCTGGGGAAAGCCGGAGTGGGTGTTCCTGCAGCTCGCCAGCGGGAGTGCCGTTTGCGTGCTGATCCTGTTGTGGGGGATGCTGAGCGGAAGCGAGTCTTTCCCGCTGTTTTCCCTGGTTGTGGCGTCTGCGGTCAGCTTTATGCTGCCGTACTTCGGCCTGAAGATGTGGGCGGGATACCGCGAGGAAGTGCTCAGCACCGATATCGCCCGCTTCGTCAACCGGTACGTCAACCTGCTGGAAAACCAGGTGCCCATATACAATGCGATGGTCAAGGCAGCCCGGCCTACGCGCAAGCTGAAGGAGTACCTGCCGACCTTGTCGGAGTGGAACAAGGACCGCGATGAAGCGCTGGAGGCGTTCAAGCGCAGGCTCGGTGTGGACGATGCGATCATGCTCGTGTCCAGCATGAGGACGGTAGAACAGCTAAGCGAGGGACAGATGGCTGTCACGATGCAGCGGTTGGAGTGGGCGGTCGACCATCGCCGCATGTTTCGCCACCGCAAGCAGATCAAATCGCTGGGGATTGGCTACAGCGTGATCGTTTACCCGGCTTTCTACATCGGATTGTTGGTGGCCATGTTTCCCTGGTACAAGCTGCTTACCGAGATTCTCGACAAATACTTGACGTAAGGTAGGGTCAGCCGCATGACAAAGCTCTTTTCCATTCTGATGTGCATTGTGTTGACACTGGGCATTATCGTATCGAGTCTGTCAAAGGTTAACGGCTCGATTGTGAATGAGGGCGGTTTGCGCGACAGGGCGGTTCATTGGATTGACCAGGCCATCCCCTAGGGCAAGCCTGTTCCCCCGCTTCATTCGTCCTGCAGATTGTCAATCAAACCTGATCAAATCATGTGAAGGAGAGTGTTTCTCATGTCCAAAATGTTTTTCATCTTCCTGGCGTGCGTCATGGTGCTTGGCATCGGCGTCAGTTCCTACGGAAACGAACTCAGCCCATCGGCCAACCAATCGGCGGAACGTATCAACAATTCGGTCAGCTCGCTCAAATACGACACCAGAAGTGAACGGGTGCAGTTCCAAATGCAGGACGGCACTCCGTATACCAGCAACTGATGCTGAATCTTCAGGCGTTTCTCATCATCCTGGTCATGGTTGGCAGCCTGTGCGCGTTCATATGGGGGACCGACCCCCCGAAACAGTTGAAACAAACCCAACAGGAAAGGGTGTTCAGGGCAGCGACGTTCAGCTTTCATTAAAAAATGGGCGATCGCTGACCGGCTGTGATGGTCAAGACAAAGGTTTTTCTCATCTGCTTGTCTGTCATGATTGTGCTGTTTTCCGCCGTCGCCGCCTGCCAGATGTACGCGATGGAACGAGCGATCGCACGCGGAATTTTCGCCGATGTGCTGGATGACATGCAGGATATCGGCTATCTCGATCCGGCCCTTGCCGATTACTACCGGCAAAAGATGGCGGAGCTGGGCTGGGATGTGACGGGAGACGTGTTTGCGGGGAGCTGGCCGCAAGCGGAACAGCAGCGGGCCTTAAAAGAGCGAAACGAGATGGTCACGCTTACCCTCACCGTTCGGCCTTCCCGTGTCGCTCAATGGTTGAATCAGTTTGCGGAAGGCAATGCCGCGTTCTTTTTTACGGGCAGCCGTCCCTCCGAATATTTCGATCCGGGGTGGTAGTGTGAACAAAATCATTGCCGTGCTTGCATTGATGGTGATCGTCCTGCCCATAACCGTTCACCTGCTGTTGAGCGGCCCCGACAACCTCCTTTCGGCCTGCACGCGGTTTTTCGGGGACCTGCTGGAAAACGCGACGCGGTTTGGGACGGGCTGATGGGACAAGTCGTGGCGGTTCTTCTCAATGTGATGGTGCTTCTGCTGGTCCCACTGGGTATCCTGCAGATTCATACCGTGGTGCAGACGCATAACGAATTGTTGGAGGTGAGCGCTGCCGCCGCCAAATACGTCAGCAATCACGGGGGCGGCAGCGATGCGGAAGTGATGGCTGACGTCCGTTCCTTTGTCTCGCGGGAACTGGCGGAAAAATCGTTTTCCCTGCCGGACGGAGATCTGTCCGTCCGCATCACCAGAACGCGGGCGGCCGATCCGGTATTGTGGAGTCACGAAGACGAATTTTTGCTGCAGGTGGAAGTCCCCTATCCCCGCCTGACCGAACTGCTTCCCGGAGGCAGCGAAACGATGCGGGTCGAGCGGTACGGGACGATCAATATCATGGATTACGATTTATGAATCGGTCTGCGAATGAGGCGGTCAGCCCAATAGAATGGCGGCGCCCATGGGAAATGGCTGCCGAACCGTTTCGGAAGGGAGGGGAGGCTTACGGGCATCAATGTGCTGTCCATTTCGGCCCTGCTGTTATTTCTGCTGGTCGGTCTGTTTGTCGTCGACGCCGACATCGCCATGCAGAAAAAAACGGAAGTCAAAACGCTGTTGGAACTGGCCAACCATCACGCTACCTTTGCGGTCGAGCCGGTGTTGAAGACAGAGGGCGTCATTGATCTGGTCGAGGAAGAGGCGCTGCTCCGCTTTGACCAGCGCATGCGGGAGAACGGCGGCTATCGCCGGGAAGGAAGCGCCTACGTGCCTGCCGCCGACAGCGTCACTACCGATCCGCTGCGGTTTGTTCGCCATTACGTCGACTTTCGTTCCTGGCGCAAAGACCTGCAGCTCCGGCTGCGGTACGACGGAGCCGCCCTGATCCTGGAGCAGGCGGTAACCGGCGCAGAGCGTCCGTCCGGCGGCCATCTGCAGATTGCGGTAGTGACCGAGCGGGGAGAGGAACTCCGGCTTGCCCCGAAAACAATGGTGGGCCCCTCCCATGTGGTAGTCGCGTACGTCGACGAACGTCCGTTTCTGCCGGTGATGCCCGCTCACGCTTTTCCCGTCGTCAGCGTCGAGGAGTTGAAGCGGTAATGCCGCCTTCGTGACCATCGCCAATCTTCGACTTTTTTCTCCATGCATCCCGTCTTTCCGGGATGTTTTTTATGTAAAGAAACAAAGTCGGCTCGACCTAAAAATGGCAGCGCTTCCATCAACTATTTGCATATACTAACGTTAATATTCTGTAAACAGGGAGGAATTGCCCAGGCTTTGTCGAAATACGCATACAGTAACGCATCCGAGAACACCTGGCTGAACCTCAACGTGAATATCCATTCCAGAGAAGTGAGGGTTGCATATGACTGTGAGTACCTCCACTTTCCAGTCTACTCCCCGTCGCTGGCGGGAAGTCGAAAAGCAGTTGGGAATAACCGTGCCCCGCTCGTTGCGGTCCGACACGTCAGCCCTGCTGTTTCTGGAAAACGTCGCTGCAACACCCATGTTGGACAAAGAGGAAGAGCTGGACTGCCTGGTTCGCTATCAGCGTGACGGCGATTTGAACGCCCGTGAGACGCTGGTGCGGGCCTATTTGCGCTATGTGGTCAGCACAGCCCTGCGCCATTTGAAAAAGGGCATGCCGTTTATGGACTTGATTCAGGAAGGGACGATCGGCCTGTTCACCGCCATTGACAAGTTTGACGTGAGCCGAGGGGTCCGTCTCTACCATTACTCACACTGGTGGATTTCGCAGGCGATCACCCGCGCGATTAACGATAAAGGCACGCTGATCCGCATTCCCGTTCACATGCACGAGCAGATTCGGCAGTATCAAAAGCAGGTGATTCACCTGGCCCACATGCTGAACCGCACGCCGGAGCGGCAGGAAATTGCCGCCTGGTTGGACATCCCCGTGGAAAAGGTGGAAGCGATCGAGTATGCGTTGATGCTGAAAATGGAATCGATTGATGCTGAACTGGACGACGAACCGAACTCGTTTGAACACGATGACGAATGCCTGAGCTACGCGGAGATCGTGGATGACGGCGAGGCGTCGCTGGAGGACTGGATCGAGAAGATCGATCTGCGTGCCCACATGCGGGCCGCGCTGGAACGGCTCAGCCCGCGCGCCCAAGAGATCATCGCCATGCGCTACGGCCTGTACGACGACCAGGTCTACACGCTGGAGGAAGTGGGCAGGATGTTCGGCCTCACCCGCGAGCGCATCCGCCAGATCGAGGCGACCACCATCGATCGGCTGCGCAAGCAAAAGTGTTCCCGCGTGCTGAAAGAATACCTGACATGACAGCGCTTCTATACAAAACGCATCCCCTCGCTCGCCGAGGGGTTTTTTGTTGGGAGATACCACCTGTCCGGCTTGTTGGGGCACTCACTGGCCAAGCCGCCGGTCCACAGCGTGTACCGCAGGGATGCTAAATACTGCCCGGATTGGGCGGGAAGCTGCCGCTTTCCCTATTCGCCGCCCCCACCAAACGCCCCAAACGTCGCCTTTTTCTGTCCGTGCTCCGCGCTGCACCCCTCGGCTTGAACGGTACCGGTTCTCTTGTGGTACACTACTTCTTGCAGACGTCATGGCAAAAGGAGGATCGCTGCATGAGCGATTATTTGATACGGGCGACCGGGTTTGACGGGCATGTGCGCGCGTTTGCCGCCCGGACGACCGGCATTGTGGAAGAAATGAGACGCCGCCACGACATGTGGAACACGGCGGCGGCGGCCGCGGGGCGGACGTTGACCGTCACCCTGATGATGGGGGCCATGCTGAAAGGAGACGAGCGGCTTTCCGTCAAAGTAAAAGGGGGCGGGCCGATTGGGCAGATTATCGCCGAGGCCAACGCCCACGGGGAAGGCATCGCGTACGTGACCAACCCGCACGTCCACTTCGAACTGAACGACAAGGGCAAACTGGATGTGGCCCGCGCGGTCGGCACCGACGGGTTTTTGTACGTGGTCAAGGACCTGGGGATGAAGGAGCCGTACAAGGGCAGTTCCCCGATCGTCTCCGGTGAAATCGGCGAAGATTTCACCTACTACTTTGTCACCTCGGAGCAAACCCCGTCCGCGGTCGGCGTGGGCGTGCTGGTCAACCCGGAAGATCGCTCCGTGCTGGCTGCCGGCGGATTTATTCTGCAGCTCATGCCGGGTACGCCGGACGAGGTGGTGAGCCAGATCGAAGAGCGTCTGGGGCAGCTCCCGCAGGTCTCCCGCATGATCGGGGAAGGACTGACGCCGGAGGAGATTCTGGCGCGCGTGGTGGACGAGCCGAAAATTCTCAGCCGGACCGACATTCAGTTCCGCTGCACCTGTTCGCCGGAAAAAGTGAGCCAGGCGCTGGTCAGCCTGGGCCGGGAGGAAATGACGGCCCTGATTGAAGAGAAGGGCGAAGCGGAGGTCCACTGTCATTTCTGCAACGAGCGCTACCACTACGATAAAGCGGCGCTGGAGGAGATTCTGCAGGAGATGTAAACCCGTCTTGGGGGAGGGAAAGGTGTGACGAACGCCAAAACGCTGTGGACGCTGATCGGAGCGCTGGTGGTGCTGCTGCTCGTCGTGAGCTGGTCCTGGTACCGATCGTCCGCCGCCTTCCACCCGGCGGCGGTCGTCGGGGAGCGGACGATCAGCGAAGCCGACTGGGTGGCGATGCTCAAACAAAAGTACGGACAGCAGGTCCTGGAGGACATGATCAACCGGGAAGTGGTCTTTCAAGAAGCGAAGCGGCTGGGCGTCACAGTCGATCCCAAGCGGGTGGAGGACGAGCTGGCGCAGATTCGTGAGAGCTACGGCAGCCGCACCGACGCCGAGTTTCGGGAGGCGCTGGCGAAGCAGGCCGGCACCACGTTGGACGCGCTGCGGCAGGAGATTGCCTACCAACTGCTGTTGCAGGAGCTGGCCATCAAGGATATCGCCATCAGCGACGAGGAGCTGCTCGCCTTTTACAGCAGCCATCCGGAGCGCTACGCCCGGCCGATGCAGGTGCGGCTCCTGCAGATCGTGGTCGCCTCCCGCGGCGAGGCGCAGCAGGTGCTGAACGAACTGAACGGCGGCGCCAACTTCGCGACGCTGGCCAAAGAGCGGTCCATCGATTCGCTGACGGCGGCCAACGGTGGCGACGCAGGGTGGGTGACGCTGAACGATTCCCGGCTTCCGGAAGCGGCCAAAGAGGTGATCGCGTCGCTGGGGATGCAGGTGAACAGCGAACCGGTGGAGATCGACGGAACGTTCGCCATCTACCGGATCGTGGATCGCAGGGAAGCGGAACAGGTGACGTTTGAACAGGCCAAGGACGAGATTCGCCGGGAGATGGCGCTCGCCCAGGTGGAATCCCTGGATGTCGTTCTGGAGCGTTTGCGGAAAGCGGTCGGCGTCCAGGTGTCTGGGCAAATGCCTCATTGACCGGCTGGGCATACCTTGTTATAATTATGCCAATAAAACCTAGTATTTTACTCGGTTATCAAAAGGGGGATGGACACAATGCGTGTCGCCAATTCCATTACGGACCTGATCGGGTATACGCCGCTGGTGAAGCTGAACCGCGTCGTCAGCGCTGATATGGCCGACATTTACCTGAAGCTGGAGTTTTTCAATCCGGGCAGCAGCGTCAAGGACCGGATTGCTCTGGCGATGATCGAAGCCGCCGAGGCGGAAGGCAAATTGAAACCGGGAGACACGATTATCGAACCGACGAGCGGCAACACCGGGATCGGCCTGGCCATGGTGGCGGCGGCCAAAGGATACCGCGCCATCCTGGTCATGCCGGAGACGATGAGCATTGAGCGGCGCAATCTGCTGCGCGCCTACGGAGCAGACTTGGTGCTGACACCGGGCAGCGAAGGCATGGGCGGCGCGATTCGCAAGGCGGAAGAGCTGGTGCGGGAAAATCCTTCCTATTTCATGCCGCAGCAGTTCAACAACCCGGCCAACCCGAAAGTGCACCGGGAGACGACCGGTCGGGAGCTCTTGGAGCAGGCAAAAGAAATCGGCGGGATCGACGCGTTTATTTCCGGCGTCGGCACCGGCGGGACGATCACCGGCGTCGGTCAACTGCTGCGCGAACATTACCCCCATGTCCACATTGTCGCAGTGGAACCGGCCGCCTCGCCCGTCCTGTCCGGCGGCAAACCGGGCCCGCACAAGATTCAGGGCATCGGTGCCGGCTTTGTCCCGGCGATTCTGGACACCAATGTGTATGACGAGATCATCAAGGTAGAAAACGAGGAAGCCTTCGAAACGGCACGACGCGTCGCCCGCAACGAAGGGATTCTCGGCGGCATTTCTTCCGGTGCGGCCATTTTCGCCGCGCTGAAGGTGGCGCAGAAGCTGGGCCGGGGCAAAAAAGTGGTGGCGGTCATTCCGAGCAACGGTGAACGCTACCTGTCCACCCCGCTGTATCAGTTTGAAGAATAGGACGGAACGAAACGTCGGCTTGCGGTCGGCGTTTCTTTTTGCATGCGATTCGCTCCGCGCAGCCAATAAGTAGCCGCCAAAAGTCCCCGGTGGTTGTGGTATGCTGGAGGCGAAAATGCAGAATGACGGAGCGTGAATTGATTTGATCCTGCCATCCTTTACCGACATCCAGAAGTATGCCGGCGAGTATCCGTACGTCCCGCTCGCCGTTCGCCTCGCCTGGCCGGACCACCTGGACCCGTGGGAACTGCTGAAGGCCCTGCAGCCCTCCCTGGAGGGGGCGGCGCTCTTGGAGAGCGGACGAGCCGGCCGCTTTACCTACCTCGCCTGGCAGCCTGTCGCGGTGATGCAGAGCAAGGACCTGCAAACCACGGTCGCGTTCGCCGACGGCCAAACCGAACGGATTACAGGGAAAAACCCGCTGTTTGCGCTTCGCGAGCTGCTGGCCCGCTACCGGACGCCGGTTGTGCCGGGGCTGCCCGACTTTTGCGGCGGCGCGTTGGGATACCTCAGTTACGACATGAACCGTTTTTTTGAACCGACCCTGCCGCAGATCGCCGCAGACGACTTACGGCTGCCCGACCTGTATGTTATGATAGTGCAAGACCTTCTTGTCTTTGATCATGCGACGCGGGAATGCTTCTGCCTGACGCACCTGCCGACGAGCGGATTGACGGAAGATTCGTACCGCGACGCGGCGGAGCGCCTGTCACGCCGGGCCCGCGAGCTTACATCCCTGACGCGGGACGCGGAGGCGGACGACACCGACTGGGACGCGCTGCGCAAACGGCCGCTGGAGTCGGCCACCCCGGCCCAGGTGTCGTTTGCCCGGGAACAGTTTGAAGAGGCGGTGCGCCGCGTGCAGGCGTACATTGCCCAAGGGGACGTGTTCCAGGTGAACCTCTCGGTGCGGCAGAGCAAACCGATGCGGGTGGCGGCAGCGGACGTCTACGGCGTACTGCGCAAGCTGAATCCGTCGCCGTACATGGGCTACCTGCACTTCCCCGAGTTTCAACTGGTCAGCGGCTCGCCGGAGCTGCTCATCAAGGTAAAGGGCGGCGCAGTCAGCACCCGGCCGATCGCCGGCACGCGCCCGCGGGGGCATAACGACGCGGAGGACGAGGCACTGGTGCGCGAACTGGTGGAGAACGAGAAAGAGCGGGCGGAACACGTCATGCTGGTCGACCTGGAGCGCAACGACCTCGGCCGGGTATGCCGGTACGGCAGCGTGCGGGTGAGCGAGTTCATGGTCGTGGAAAAGTACTCCCACGTCATGCACATCGTCTCCCATGTGGAAGGAGAGCTGGCGGAGGGAAAAGACGCGTTTGACGCGGTCGCGGCCGCGTTTCCCGGCGGGACGATCACCGGTGCGCCCAAAGTGCGGACGATGGAGATCATCGAGGAGCTGGAACCGGTCAAACGGGGTGTCTACACCGGGTCGATCGGCTGGTTCGGGTTTAACGGCGACGTGGAGGTCAACATCGCCATCCGTACCATGGTGGTCAAGGACGGCATGGCCCACGTGCAGGCGGGAGCGGGCATCGTCATCGACTCCCGTCCCGAGGCGGAGTACGCCGAGTCGCTGAAAAAGGCGGAAGCGTTGTGGAAAGCATTGGAGTTGAGTGAGCAGAGAAAGGCGAGTCGAGAGGAGTTGAGCGTATGATTTTGATGATTGACAACTACGATTCCTTTACCTACAACCTGGTGCAGTACGTGGGGGAGCTGGGCGAGGAGCTGCGGGTCGTCCGCAACGACAAGATCACGCTGGAGGAGATCGAGCGCCTCGCGCCGGACTACCTGATGATTTCGCCGGGGCCGTGCACGCCCAATGAGGCGGGCATCAGCATGGAGGCCATCCGCCATTTCGCCGGCAAAATCCCGATGCTGGGCGTATGTCTGGGCCATCAGTCGATCGGGCAGGTGTTCGGCGGCAAGGTCGTGCGCGCCGAGCGGCTGATGCACGGCAAGACGTCCGAGGTGTTTCACGACGGACAGACGATCTTTCGCGGCATTCCCTCCCCGTTCACGGCGGCGCGCTACCACTCGCTGATTCTGGAGGAGGCGAGCCTGCCTGACGTGCTGGAAGTGACCGCGCGGACGGCGGAAGGGGAGATCATGGCCGTGCGCCATCGCCATTACCCGATCGAAGGCGTGCAGTTTCACCCCGAGTCGATCATTACCCAGCACGGCAAACAGCTCCTGCAAAACTTCTTGGACACGTACGCGAGACACACGGCAGGATAACGCATAGATACAGACGCTGAGCATGCGAAACCGCCCGATCCACTCGGGCGGTTTTTTACGTTTCGACAATGGGACTGCCGGAACCGTCCTTTCCGCAGCCCAACCGGCCAGGGTGAGCAAAAATATAAAAGATAGGTTGATATGATCTTGAAAATGACTATTTCAGAAAATTCGTATTATTAAATCATGCATTCTTTCGCCCGCATCGCGTCCACGCCCAATGCTCATCCCGCAAATTGAAACCCCTTACATTTCTGGATCACGCACATTGCGGTTGGCCAATCTGACGCGCTTCCGGCAGTGGACGAATAGGGAAATGCTTGCAATTTCCGGGCGGGGAGAAAAGGAGGTGACGTACGGTCCGGCCGGTTGGCGGCGTGTCAGGGACACGATCATCGGGAGCCGGCAGTACCCCATCCATTTCTGGCATGTATCACCCATACGTTGAAGGAGGGAAGAAAATGTCGACGGTTGACGGCACCAGCGCGCTTTCCGCTGATAACGCGACCCACGTCGTTATCAGCCGCCGACAGATGGTCACGGCGTCCGTGGCATCTCTGTTGGGATGGTCTTTGGATCTGTTTGACTTGTTCATCCTTCTGTATGTAGCTCCCGTGATTGGCACGCTGTTCTTTCCTGCAGACGTTCCCACGCTCTCCCTGGCGGCCGTGTATGCGTCGTTCGCCGTCACCCTGCTGATGCGGCCGATCGGCTCCGCGGTGTTCGGTTCCTATGCAGACCGGCACGGTCGGAGGCGGGCGATGATTGTTGCGGTGACCGGGGTGGGCATCTCCACCGCGCTGTTCGGAGCGCTGCCGACCGTGCAGCAAATTGGAGCGTCGGCGGCTGTGCTGTTCATCATACTGCGGCTGGTCCAGGGGATTTTTGTTGGCGGCGTGGTCGCTTCGACACACACCATTGGCACCGAGTCCGTTCCCCCGAAGTGGCGCGGATTCATGTCGGGTCTTGTCGGAGGAGGAGGGGCCGGCCTGGGAGCCCTGCTGGCTTCCATCGTGTACTTTCTGGTCTCTGCCGCTTTTCCGGGGCCGGCCTTTCACGAGTGGGGATGGCGGTTCATGTTTTTCACCGGACTGATCAGTTCGGTCCTGGGTCTGTTTGTCTTTCGAGCGCTCGAGGAGTCTCCGCTGTGGATGCAGTCGAAACAACAGTCGGCAGGAGCCGCGAAGCCGGTGGTCTCGCCGGTGCGAACGGTCTTTTCGCAGTACTTCACGGTTTTGCTGGTCAACCTGCTGCTCGTCATCGGAGGCGGCACCGCCTATTACCTGACCTCCGGGTACCTGCCGACGTTTCTCAGCGTCATCAACAAGCTGCCGAGCGGGACCTCCTCGATGGTGCTCATGGGGGCCAGCGTGATGGCGATCATATCGGCGGTCTTGTTCGGATCGCTCAGCGACGTGTTCGGCAGGAAGAAGATATTCATGTTCATCGGCGTTCTCAACCTGCTTGTTCTGCCCTTCCTCTATTTGGGACTGGCAGACGCTGCATCCCTGCCGGCCATTGCGTGTTACGCGCTGGCCCTGGCGTTTCTGGGAAATGCGGCGTATGCGCCCATCCTCATTTTTCTCAACGAACGGTTTCCGACCGTGATCCGCTCCAGCGGAACCGGGTTGTCCTGGAACATGGGGTTTGCGGTCGGGGGAATGATGCCGACGTTCGTCTCGCTGGCCAGCAGAACGACAGCCGACATCCCCTATTCGTTGATGTACTTTTCCATCGGGGTGTTCGTCCTGTATCTGATTGGCAGTCTGGTCATCCCGGAAACAAAAGGGAAGTTCGACTGATCCGGTGGCGGAATCCGGTGCAAGCAGGGCGGGCAACAGACGTGTAACCAGTTTCAAGTGGAGGCGAACCTGTTTCAGAGAGTATGGACTGATGGTGTCCGTTCGCCAATCTGACAACAGACGGAGGGGACGCATGTTTGCCGTAACGGAACAAAAACCTGTTGTGTACTACAACTACGTGGGGGGAGAATGGACGGAATCTTCCACAAAAGAGCGGTTGGAGTCGTATAACCCGGCCACCGGCGAATTGGTGGGCTGCGCGCAGAACTCCACCGTTGCAGACGTGGAGCAGGCGATCGACGCGGTGTACCAGGCATTCCAGCACAGCGATTGGGGCTGCAATCCCAAACGCCGCTATGAGGCGCTGCTCGGATTGGCGCACAAAATCGAAGAGAATCTGGAGCGCCTGGCCGTGCTGCTGACCTGCGAGCAGGGGAAGACCATCCGCGAGTCCCGCCTTGAACTGGCCGGCTGCGTGGACACCTTGAAATACTTCGCGGGTGCGGCGCGCGCCGTGTTCGGCCGCTCGATCCAACTGGAGCCGGGGAATTTCGGCGTGATTGCCAAGGAGCCGATCGGCGTGGTCGGCATCATCTCGCCCTGGAACTGGCCGGCGCTGCTGATGATTCGCGAATTGGCCCCCGCGCTTGCTGCGGGCAACGCCGTGCTGGTAAAGCCGGCCAGCCTGACACCGGCCATTTCCGTGGAGATCGTGAAACTGATTGACGAAATCCCGCAGTTCGCCAAAGGCATCGTCAGCATGGTCACCGGCCCGGGCCGTTCGATCGGAGCAGCCATGGGAGGAAGCAGGAAAATCGACATGATCAGTTTTACCGGAGATACCTCGACCGGAAAGACGATCATGGAACTGGCCACGAGCAACATCAAGAAGCTCGCGCTGGAACTGGGGGGCAAATCTCCCAACGTGGTGTTTGAGGACGCCCGTTTGGATAAAGCGATTCCCCTGATTGGACGCTCCATTTTTATTTCCGCAGGCCAGATCTGCATGGCCGGCTCCCGGCTCCTGGTGCACGAGGCCGTCAAGGATGAGGTCGTATCCCGCCTGCAGGACTATGCCGAACGTCTCCGCGTTGGCAACGGACTGCATGAATCCACAGACATGGGACCGGTGATTTCCCAAACCCAACTGGATCTGATTGCCGAATACTGTGAAATCGGCCGCCGCGAGGGCAGGATCATTACGGGCGGTTATCGGTTGGAGGGCGGGGACTATGACAAGGGCTACTTCTTTGCGCCGACGATTATCGATGATCTGCCGCCCTCCTGCCGTGTCGTGCGGGAGGAAATTTTCGGTCCGGTTCTGGCCGTACAGACCTTTTCCAGCGAGGAGGAAGCGCTGGCCTTGGCCAACGATACCGACTTCGGCTTGTCGGCGGGCGTCTGGACCTCCGATGTGAACCGGGCGCTGCGCATGTCAAAGGGCATCAAAGCGGGAACCGTTTGGATCAATACGTACAACAAAAACTTTCCCGAGGCGGAATTCGGCGGCTACAAACAGAGCGGCTTGGGGCGTACGCGGGGCATTGACGGCTTGATGGAATACTGCGAGACCAAGCATATCCACTTCGAGATCGAGTAATGCCGGGATCAGGAAGGAGGGAGCGAGACGATGCGTTTGAGTCAAACGGTTCAGGGGACGGATTTTGCCTTTTCCTTTCACCTCCCCACGTTGATCGAGTTTGGGTACGGCAGGGCTTCCCGTCTCGGAGAGCGACTGCAGCATCTGGGGGTCACGAACGTGTTTGTGGTGACGGACAAAGGCGTGGAAGCGGCAGGCCTGCTGAATGGACTGGTGGGGTCGCTGCAGTCCGCGGGCATTGCGTTCGACCTGTATACGGAAGTGGAGCCCGATCCCGGTCTGGAGACGATCGATCGCGGGGCGGCGGTCTTTCGCGCAAAACCGTACGACTGTCTGGTTGCGGTCGGCGGCGGAAGTCCGATTGATGCGGCCAAGGGGATGCGGGTTGTCGCGTCCTGCGGGGGAAGCATTGCCGATTATGCGGGCGTGAACCGTGTCCCAATGGCTCCGGCAGTCCCGCTTGTTGCCGTTCCCACCACTTCGGGCACAGGCAGCGAAGTCACGATGTTTGGGGTCTATTCCGATTGGCATAACCACGTGAAAGTGACCGTGACAAGTCCGCACATGGCGCCGACCATTGCCCTGGTCGATCCGGCATTGACCGTGAGCCTGCCCGCCAAAATGACGGCCGCGTCCGGGATTGATGCGCTGGCGCATGGAATCGAGACGTTCTTTTCCGTGCGATCACGCCCCGCATCCGACGCTCTGGCCATGGAAGCGATCGCCGCGGTGAATGCCCACTTGCGCCGTGCGGTTCATGACGGATCTGACGTCGAAGCGCGCATCGGGATGTCGCATGGCAGTCTGTTGGCTGGCATGGCTTTCACCAATGGATTTCTGGGGCTTGCCCACGCGATTGGAAGTGCGCTTTCCGGGCATTGCCACGTTCCTCACGGGATTGCCATCGGGCTGCTTTTGCCCCATGTGGTCGCCTTCAACGCCCCCGCGCGTCCGGACAAGGCGGCACAGCTTGCGAGACTGTTGGGAGTGGAGGCGAATCCGAGGGAGGAACGAGGGGAAGAGGCTTCGGCGGCTGTCGCCCGGATGGTTGCAGATATCGGGCTGCCCACCCGGCTTCGTGACGTCGGTGTCCCTGAAGAGAAGCTCCCCGCGATCGCCAAAGACGCATTCAAGAGCGGCATGATGACGTGCAATCCGCGCCAGCCGACCGAACAGGAAGTAAGGGAATTGTTACGGCGAGCGTTTTGATCGGCGGTGCAGCGGATCATCATCTGATAACATTTTCGGGAGGTATGCGATCATGAGCAGCCATTTTCATCAAGACACGACGGATGAGTTCATCCCCAGCCTGGACAAGACAACGGACGAAGTCGCATGGGATCTGTACCGCAAAGCCATCCGGTTTGGCAATTGGGATCCGGCGGCCATTGACCTCAGCCAAGACAAGCAAGACTTTGCGGCTCTCGACGAGGATTTGAAAGGGTATCTCATTCATTTCTGCACGGGGTTTCTGGATGCGGAAGAAAACGTGGCACTAAAGTTCTGCCCATGGATCATGCTGGGTTCTTCCACGGAACAGCAGGCTTTTCTCAGTACCCAACTGCTCGAGGAATTCAAGCATACCGAGTTTTTCATGCGGTATTTCAAGGAAGTGTTCGGGCGTGAGCGCATTTCCGGTGTAAAAAACATCGTGCAGCAGAAGCTCGATGAACGTGTGAAAAAGATGCTGGCCGCGCTCGAGCAGGGACCCGAGGAACGCGAGGCGGCGTTGGTGGAAGGGCTGACCCACTACCAGGGCATCATCGAAGGCGTTCAGGCCATGACCGGTTACGACGTGTATGAAGCCGTCTTCGGCAGCAAAGGGCTGCTGCCGGGATTAGGCGAAGGGTTTGCCCGGATCAAGGAAGATGAAGGACGTCACGTGGGGTTCGGCCTTCGGATGCTGAAGCTGTTTGCCCGCAACCCGGCGCATGCCAGGCGCATCCGCGCGTTGTACGACGAATATCTGCCGCACATCCTGATCCGATATGATCAGCCGGTCGTCGTGGATGGACGGGAATACCCTACGCCGCCTGAGGTTCGGGGACGCGAGCGCTTGACCAAAATGTTTGAGCGTCGGCTGAGAGATATCTTTGGCAAACCGGTATCCGTGTAAGCGAACAGGAGGGGGCCGATGGTGAACGGAAGCATGATGATGGTGAGGGGATCGGAGGCTTGATCGTTGATGAGAGCAAAGACGTTTCGCACGTGGCTGGAATACCTGCAGGCGCAGGACCGGTTGGCCGTCATTGACAGACCGGTCAGCCTGCGGTTTGAGCTTGCCGCGTTGGCCAAAAAACTGGACGGCAGGAAAGCGGTCTTCTTTTCACAGGTGGACGATTACCAGGTGCCTGTGGTTTCGGGGATATGTTCGACGCGGGAACAATTTGCGGAAGCGTTGGAAACCGACCCGTACGGCCTTATCCCCAAGTTTGCGCAGGCGGTCGCCTCCCCCGTTCCCTGCCGGCAGGTAAAAAAGGAGGACGCTCCCGTAAAGGACCACATCCGGCTGGACGATATCGATCTGATGCGGATGCTTCCGATTCCCGTGCACCATGAGAAGGACGCGGGCAGCTACATCACCGCCGGCCTGTTTATCGTTCGCGACCCTGTTACCCGGAAGCAGAACGTGTCGATCCACCGTCTGCAGGTCTCCGGGAAAAACCGCCTGGGGGTTTTGCTCCTGCCCCGGCATACCTTTCATCTGTACAAACAGGCGGAGGAAGCGGGCAGACCGCTGGAATGCGCAATCGCCATCGGCGTCGATCCGGCTACGCTGCTGGCGTCGCAGGCGAGTACGCCGTTTGGGGTGGACGAACTGGAAATCGCAGGTGCGCTTCGCGGCGAACCGCTCGAAGTGGTGCGGTGCGAGACGGTCGACATCGACGTCCCGGCGTATGCGGAGATTGTGCTGGAAGGCCGGATACTCCCGAACGTTCGGGAACCGGAAGGGCCGTTCGGCGAGTTTCCCAAGTACTACGGTCCGCGCAGCGACAAGGAAGTCGTCGAAATTACAGCCGTGACCCATCGCAGCCATCCCATCTTTTACACGATTGTGCCGGCGGGGTATGAACATTTGCTGCTCGGCGGCATTCCGCGGGAGGCGAGCCTGTTCCAAACGATCCGGCAAACGGTTCCGAGCGTCAAGGCGGTCCATATGAGCCCCGGTGGAACGTGCCGCTACCACGCGGTGGTGTCCATCCAAAAAAGAAACGAGGGAGAAGGGAAAAACGCCATCGTTGCCGCACTGGCCAACAGCTTTGACATCAAACATGTGGTCGTCGTCGATGAAGACGTTGACATCTTCAACATGGAAGAGGTGGAATGGGCCGTCGCCACCCGCTTTCAGGCCGAGCGGGATTTGGTCGTGGTGCATGGGGCGCAGTCGTCCAGGCTGGACCCCTCGACCAAGGACGGCGTCGGGTCGAAAATGGGCTTGGACTGTACCGTTCCGTTGGGCAGTGAGCCGATGCGGTACCTGCGAATCAACATCCCCGGATACGAAGAGATCCGGTTGGAGGATTATTTGCGTCCGGGTGGCGGTACGCTTGGGGAAACCTATCTGGAAAGGGGAAAGAAAGCTGTTCGTTGAACAAGCGTGCAGGCAGCGGCCGATCATACCGGCGGGACGATGCAGCAAGGCGGGGCAGGTGAACGTTTGCGTTCCATCTGCCCCTTTTTCCGGTTCGCCGTTCATCATGCAGCACGCGCGGCGCACTCGAAAAAACCAAATATTAACACAATATTTATCCAGAATTAACCGTGTGTCGACGATCCGCTTGTACAATCGACGTAAAAGATCCGTAAAGATCCGAGTAAAGGAGCGAACGTGCAATGGACGTGAATCGTCGACAGTTTTTGACGTATCTCGGTGCGGGTACGGCAGCCCTGGCTTCTCTGGCGACCGGCATTCCGGCGCTGGCGGCAGGAGAATCGATCTCTGGCAAAACGGCTGACCACCTGTTCGGGCTGGAGGCGAAAACGCACAAGTTTTCCCCCAAATTCAAACCGATCCAGCCGACCACCAAGGACGACGTGGTGCTGCCCGACGGATTCCGATACGACGTCGTGGCCGTCTACGGCGACAGAATCAACAAGGCTGGCGACACGTTTGGCTTCAACGCCGACTTCACCTGTTTCCTGCCGATTGACGGCAGGGCGGACCACGGCCTCCTGTGGGTCAATCACGAGTATCTGGGCGAACTGGAATACTACGTCACCGGCTATGACGCGCTCAACGCCGATCCGAAAAACAACCAGCGGACTCCGGAGCAAATCAGGAAGTACCTGTATGCGCTGGGCGGTTCCGTGATCGAAGTGAAAAAGGAAAACGGCAGGTGGAAGCTGGTGAGCGACTCCACGTACGGCCGCCGCGTCAGCGGATTGACCAAACACGTGCTGACCGGTCCGGCCGCGTCCATCGCCAAGGAAGTCACCGGCACGTTCGCCAACTGCTCCGGCGGCGTGACGCTGTGGAACACCGTCCTCTCCTGCGAAGAGAACTTCCAGGACGTGGTGAACGACTGCAAGCTGCCGGACAGCCGCCACTACGGATGGGTGGTGGAGGTGGATCCGTTTGATCCGAATTCCACGCCGAAAAAGCATACCGCCCTGGGCCGTTTCTCCCATGAAAACACGGCCATGGTGATCGCTCCGACGGGACAGCTCGTCGTCTACATGGGCGACGACGCCAACGACCAATACGTGTACAAATACGTCTCCAAAGGCACGTTCGACCCGAAAGCGGGCAAACACAACTCCAGGCTGCTGGAAGAAGGTACGCTGTACGTGGCCAACTTCGGCAAGGGCGCATGGATCGCGCTGGACTATGCCTCCAACGAGGCGCTGCAAAAGGCAGCCGACAGCGAAGGCAAACCGCTGTTTGCCTCCCAGGTCGACGTGCTGGTCAACTGCCGCGATGCAGCCAAAGCCGTTGGTGCCACCCCGATGGACCGTCCGGAAGACGTCGAGGTGCATCCGATCGACGGCAGCGTCTTTATCTCGATGACGAACAACGCCAAGCACGGCAACTTCTACGGCCAGATCGTCCGCCTGTTTGAAAAGGACGGCAATCATGCCGGCACCGCGTTTACCTTTGAAATCTTTGCCGCCGGCGGTCCGCAGAGCGGTTTTGCCGCACCGGACAACCTGGCGTTCGACAGCGCGGGCAACCTCTGGGTGGTGACCGACATCTCGTCGTCGTCCATGAACAGCGGCATCTACACGACATTCGGCAACAACGGCGTCTACTTCATCCCGACCTCCGGTGCCCACAAAGGGGAAGCGGTGCAGTTCGCTTCTGCACCGGTCGGCGCGGAGATGACCGGCCCGTGGTTTACGCCGGACGAAACGACGCTGTTCCTCTCCGTGCAGCATCCGGGGGAAAACCTGACGTCCTACGACCGGCCGACCAGCCACTGGCCGAAAGGCGGCAGCGCGGTCGCTCTGCCCGGCGTCATTGCCATCACCGGCTTTTAATCCGCGAGGGAGTGTAGCCTGACATGTTATCCAGCATCGGCATCCCCGGGCTCATCTTGATCCTGATCATCGCCCTGGTCATCTTCGGGCCGAGCAAGCTGCCGGAGATCGGCCGCGCCTTTGGCCGGACGCTGACGGAGTTCAAGTCGGCGGCCAGGGACCTGACCAAAGACGACGATGAGGAAAAGAAAGCGAAGGGTCCGGACGTCTCCGCGAACAGCGGGGAGAAGCGTTGAAGTGAATCAAGTCAGCCATCCGGCACAAAAAGGTGGTGCGTCCCGTGCGCACTGCCTTTTTCCCTGTAGCGTGGCTTACCATGTCGCCTTGTGGAGGAGGGATACGCGTGCGCCAGGAGATGCCGTTTCTCGAACACCTGACCGACCTGCGCCGCCGCCTGATCATCGTTTTGTCTGCGTTTGTCGTCAGCCTGGTGACGTGCTTTTTGTTTGTCGACCATATCTACCGGTTCCTGGCCAGCCGCGCGACGGAAAAGCTGGCGGTTCTGGGGCCGGGCGACATCTTGGCCATTTATCTCAAGCTGGCCGGGGTAGGCGCGGTTGCCGTCACCATTCCGATCGCCGCGTACCAGGCGTGGCGGTTTGTCGTCCCCGCGCTGACGGAGCGGGAGCGAACGGTGGCGCTGATGTACATTCCCGCCCTGTTTCTGCTCTTTTTGTTCGGCTTGGGCTTTGCCTATTTCGTGCTGTTCCCGATGATGTACCGCTTTGTCCTGGGACTGTCCAACGGCAGCTTTGACCTGGTGATTACAGCCAACGACTACTTTACGTTCATGCTGAACATCTGTCTGCCGTTCGGGTTCCTGTTCGAACTGCCGGTGGCGGTGCTGTTTCTCAGCCATCTGGGCCTGCTCAACCCGCACCGGCTGGCCCGCATGCGCAAGCCGGCCTACTTTTTGCTCTGCGTCGTCTCCATTGCCATCACGCCGCCCGACTTCGTCTCCGACGTGCTGGTGATTGTGCCGCTGATCGTCCTCTACGAGCTCTCCGTCACCATCTCCCGGGTGGTTCACCGCAAACGGGTCGCGGAAGGAGCGCTGAACGGGTAGAAATGTGGTATGATGCTCTCGAATACGGATTTTCGGGAGCGAGCGCGATGCATGTCTACGTAAACGGAACGATCATGCCTGCGGAAAAGGCGTCGGTGTCCGTCCTGGATCACGGTTTCCTGTACGGGATTGGCCTGTTTGAAACGGTGCGCGTGTACCAGCGACGCCTCTTTCTGTGGGACGACCATTACGCCCGGCTCAGCTCCGGGCTTTTGGCGCTGCGCATCAAAGCGCCGTGGACGGCGGAGGAACTGGCCGACGCGATCCTGCGGACGGCGGACGCCAACGGGCTGGAAGACGCGTATGTGCGGCTCAGCGTGACGGCGGGTCCGGAGGGAGTCGGCCTGGCGGCGGACGGGTACGCGCGGCCGTCGCTGTTTATCTTTGCCAAGGAAGTGCCGCCCCTGGCGGAACCGCCCCGACCCAAGAAGCTGCAGACGCTGTCCGTACCGCGCCAGACTGCGGAGGGCCATCAGCGATTCAAATCGCACAACTATTTGAACAACGCGCTGGCCCGCCTGGAGCTGGGGGCGCAGCCGGACGTGGAAGGGCTGTTTTTGACGCGGGACGGCTATGTGGCGGAAGGCATCGTCAGCAACCTGTTTTGGGTGACGAACGGCCGGTTGTACACGCCTTCCACGGAGACAGGCATTCTCGACGGCGTGACGCGGCGGCATGTGCTGAACCTGGCGCGGCGGCTCGGCATCCTCGCGGAAGAGGGATGGTACCGGCCGGATGCGCTGGTGCAGGCGGACGAAGTGTTTGTGACCAACTCGGTGCAGGAGATCGTGCCGGTGAGTGAAATCGACGGCCGACCGGTGCCGGCTCCGTACGGGGAACACACCCGTGCCCTGCGCCGCGCCTACCGCGAATCGGTAGCGTCCGGTGGGTAAGTATGGTATGCTATCAATCAACATGCCACCTTGTCATGGCAACGTGAAGGGGAGCTAGGCAGATGAAGCACAATCCATTCGTGATACATGGCCGGAGCCGGGCCGAACTGGCGGCGGAACTGTCCGGCCGAAACGTGAGCGAGTCCGACCTGGCGCGGCTGGCCGATGCGGGAGAACCGCTGTTGATCCACCTGGAGCGGCTGGCGCTGGCGGCTGCAGGACTGCTGCGGACAAGCGTACAGGCGTGCGGAGGCGATGCGGTCGTTCTCGACAATCCGGCTGCGTCCGGATTGTCCGACGTCATCATCCAGGCGACGCGAGGCCAGTTGGAGGGCCTGATGCACCGTCTGCCGGATCAGGAAGGCGGCCTGCGGGAAGCGGTCGAGGAAGTGCGGGAGCTGATGGCCATGCGTCGGCAGCTTCAGCAGCGCCGGGAGCTGGTCTGCGGCCGTTACGTGCTGCCGTTGGGACAGCGGACCCTGGTGATGGGGATTTTGAATGTGACGCCCGACTCGTTTTCCGACGGCGGCCGTTACGTGGACCTGGATCAGGCGGTTGCCCGGGCCCTCGCGATGGTGGAAGCGGGAGCGGACATCATCGACATCGGCGGGGAGTCGACGCGTCCCGGCGCTGCGGAGGTAGGGCTGGAGGAAGAGCTGGAGCGCGTCATGCCGGTCATCCGCGCGCTGGTGGAGGAAGTGCCGGTCCCGCTGTCCATTGACACCTACAAGTCCGAAGTGGCGGAGCAGGCAATCAGAGCCGGCGCCCACATCATCAACGACGTCTGGGGAGCCAAAAGGGACCGGCGGATCGCCCAGGTTGCCGCGCGCTACGATGTTCCGATCATTTTGATGCACAACCGGGAGGACATGGCCTACACCCGCTTCTTCAGCGACATGGTGCGCGATCTGCGGGAATCGGTCCGCATCGCGCGGGAGGCTGGCGTCCGCGACGAGCAGATCATCCTCGATCCGGGGATCGGGTTTGCCAAAACGCTGGACCACAACCTGGAGGCGATGCGCCGCCTGGACGATCTGGTCGCGCTCGGCTATCCGGTGCTGCTCGGCACGTCGCGCAAATCGATGATCGGCAAGGTGCTCGACCTGCCGGTTCATGACCGGGTGGAGGGTACGGCTGCCACCGTTGCCCTGGGCGTGGCGAAGGGCTGCCACATCGTCCGGGTGCACGACGTCAAGGAAATGAAGCGCGTCGTCGCGATGATGGACGCGATGTGCAAGGGAGGCCTCCCTGTTGGATAAAATCTACTTCAACCGCATGTCGTTTTACGGCTATCACGGCGTTTTCGAGGCGGAGGCGCAGCTTGGACAGCGCTTTTACGTTGATCTGGTGCTGTCGTTGGACTTGTCCCGCGCCGGAGCCAGCGACGATCTAAACGATACGGTCAATTACGCCGATATCTTTGATTGTGTTCGAAAAATCGTCGAAACAGAGCGATACAACCTGGTGGAAGCGTTGACGGCCCGCATTGCCGGCCAACTGCTGCAGTCGTTTCCGATCGCGGAAGTGACCGTGAGAGTGACGAAGCCCAACCCGCCCATCAACGGCCAGTACGACTCGGTTGCCATCGAGATGACGCGCAGAAGAGAGGACAGGAACGCATGACGGTACGGTCGTATCTCGCCCTCGGTTCCAACCTGGGGGACCGGGCGGACAACTTGCGGCAGGCAGTGCAGAAGCTAAACGGACGGAAGGGCATCCGCGTCGTGCGGGTCTCGCCCGTGTACGAAACCGATCCGGTCGGGTACGTGGAGCAGGACGCGTTCCTGAACATGGCGGTCGCGGTGGAAACGGACCTGTCCCCGGAAAAACTGCTGGAGGAAGCGCTGGCGGTGGAACGGGAACTGGGACGGGTGCGCACCGTCCGCTGGGGGCCGCGCACGATCGACATTGACGTGCTGCTGTACGGCCGCCAAGCGGTGAAACAGGAACACCTGGTCATTCCCCATCCGGCGATGGCGGAGCGGGCATTTGTCCTGATCCCGCTGCGCGACGTCTGGGAGGGAGGGCCGCTTCCCGTATTCGGCCGGACCGTCGAAGACCTTCTCGGGTTGTTGCCGCAGGATGACAAGGGGGTACGAAAATGGGGAACAATCGATTGGGCAATCGCATTCGGTCATTCCGGAAGCTGAAGGGGTACACGCAGCAAACCCTGGCCGACAAGATGGGCGTGTCCCTGTCGTTTGTCGGTTCACTGGAGAGGGGCACCCGCACGCCGACCGAACCGGTGCTGCGCAAAATCGCCAGCACTTTACAGGTGGACTACGAAGAATTATGTGCTATAAATAATAAATGACCTTTTGGATGGGTCTGACGCTCTCCGCATCACCCGCCCGCGCACGTATGCGGCGCAGAGGTCACCTGTACCTTGCGGGAAAAGGAGGTTGAGTATAGATGAAAATCGGTAACATCGAACTGAAAAACAACGTCGTTCTTGCGCCGATGGCCGGGGTGTGCAATCCCGCTTTCCGCTTGATCGCCAAAGAGTTCGGCACCGGTCTGGTCTGTGCCGAAATGGTCAGCGACAAGGGAATCGTGCACGGCAACAAGAAGACGATGGATATGCTGTTTGTCGACGAACGGGAAAAGCCGTTGAGCCTGCAGATTTTTGGCGGGGACAAGGAAACGCTGGTGGAAGCGGCGAAGTATGTCGACAAGAATACCAACGCGGACATTATCGACATCAACATGGGCTGTCCGGTCCCCAAGATCGTGAACTGCGACGCCGGCGCCCGGCTGCTGCTGGACCCGAACAAGATTTACGAGGTCGTCTCGGCGGTCGTCGATGCCGTGGACAAACCGGTCACGGTCAAAATGCGCCTGGGCTGGGACGACGAGCATTTGTACGCGATTGAAAACGCCCAGGCGGTGGAGCGTGCGGGCGCCCAGGCGATTGCCGTCCACGGCCGCACCCGCGTGCAGATGTACAAGGGCAAAGCCGATTGGAACTGGATTCGCCGCGTCAAGGAAGCGGTCTCCATTCCCGTGATCGGCAACGGCGACGTCGCGACGCCCGAAGATGCGCGCCGCATGCTGGACATGACCGGCTGCGACGGCGTCATGATCGGCCGCGCCGCTTTGGGCAATCCGTGGATGCTGTACCGCACCGTTCAGTACCTGACCAAAGGGGAACTGCCGCCGGAGCCGACAGCCCGCGAAAAGGTGGAGATTTGCCTGCTGCACGCGCAGCGGCTGATCGCCTTGAAGGGACCGCGCGTCGGCGTCCTGGAGATGCGCAAGCACGCGGCCTGGTACCTGAAAGGCCTGAAAGGGGCCACCCATACCAAGAACCTGATCAATGCCGTGGAGACGGAGGAGGAACTGCGCCGCATCCTGATGGACTACGTCGAATGGGTGGAAAACCACGCCGACGATCTCGACGAAGCGGACGTCTCCGTGCAGGAAGAAGCCGTCAGCTATTAACATCCCAGACATTGACAAGGGTTCCTTCATATCCTATAATACGTCGTATTATCAGGACTCAAGCTGCCAGTTCAACCTGGCAGCTTTCCCTATGAAGCCTCATGAGCATGCACGTTCGAGCTGTATATTGTATAGAACATCTACATATAATCCTTTGTACTTTACCAGGTGCGAAGGAATTATCTGTAAACGGGGGAATTGAACCATGTCGGAAAAAGAAGTGATTCTTACACCAGAAGGTTTGGCGAAACTGGAACAAGAGCTTGAGGATTTGAAAACGGTTAAACGAAAAGAGGTAGCGGCGCGGATCAAGGAAGCGATCAGCTATGGCGATATTAGCGAGAACTCCGAGTACGAAGAGGCGAAAAACGAGCAGGCCTTTATCGAAGGGCGCATTCTGACGCTGGAAAAAATGCTGCGCAACGCCCGCATCATCACCAACGAGGATGTGGACACCGGAGTGGTGAGCGTCGGCTCCACCGTCAAGCTGAAAGACCTGGAGTTTGGCGACATCGTCGAGTACACCATCGTCGGTTCCGCCGAATCCGATCCGATGAACAACAAGATCTCCAACGAATCTCCGGTGGGCCAGGCTCTGCTGGGCAAGGCCAAAGGAGCCATCGTCGACGTGCAGGTGCCGGCCGGCGTCATTCAATACGAGATTCTCGACATTAACTTGTAATTCGGAACCACAAGGCGTACCTTAGAAAAAGGGTACGCCGTATCGCTATTTTCCGGACGCCCGTTTCCCGATTGAGTTTTTTGCGAGGAGTGAACAAAGCAATGAGCAACGAGCAAGACCTGCAGCAAGCAGAACAGCAACAGGAAAGCCTTCACGAGCTGCTGCAAGTGCGTCACGACAAGATGAACCAACTGCGCGAATGGGGAATCGATCCGTTCGGCAAAAAATTTGAACAAACCCATCACGCGGCCGACATCGTCAACCGTTTCGGCGGCAAAACCAAGGAAGAGCTGGAAGCGGAAGGACATGTCGTCACCATTGCCGGCCGTCTGATGGCCAAACGGGAGATGGGCAAGGCCAGCTTTGCCCAATTGCTGGACCGCTCCGGCCAGATCCAAATCTACGTGCGTCTGGACACGGTGGGCGAAGAATCCTACAAGGTGTTCGAACTCTGCGACATCGGCGATCTGATCGGCGTCAGCGGCGTCGTGTTTAAAACCAAGACAGGCGAACTGAGCGTCAAGGTAAAAGAGCTTACCTTCCTGACCAAGTCGCTTCGCCCGCTGCCAGAAAAGTATCACGGTCTGAAAGATATCGAGACCCGCTATCGCAAACGCTACGTGGATCTGATCGTCAATCCGGAAGTGCGCGACACGTTCATCACGCGCAGCCGCATCTTGACCTCGATGCGCCGTTATTTGGACAACCTCGGGTTCCTCGAAGTGGAGACGCCCACGCTGCACGCCATCGCCGGCGGTGCGGCAGCCCGTCCGTTCATCACGCACCACAACGCGCTGGACATGCAGTTGTACATGCGGATCGCCATCGAGCTTCACCTGAAGCGGCTGATCGTTGGCGGTCTGGAAAAGGTGTACGAGATTGGCCGCGTCTACCGCAACGAGGGCATTTCCACCCGCCACAATCCCGAGTTCACGATGATCGAGCTGTACCAGGCGTATGCCGATTTTGAAGACATCATGAAGCTGACCGAAGAGATGATCGCACACATCGCCCAGGAGGTGCTGGGGACCACCAAGATCCGCTACCAGGGACATGAGGTGGACCTGACGCCGAAGTGGCGCCGCGTGCACATGGTCGACCTGATCAAGGAACACGTCGGGGTAGACTTCTGGAAGGAAATGAGCGACGAAGAGGCGCGCGCCATCGCCAAGGAACACGGCGTGGACGTGGAGCCGCATCATACCTTTGGCCACGTGGTCAACGAGTTCTTCGAACAAAAAGTAGAGGAAAAGCTGATTCAGCCCACGTTTGTGTATGGTCATCCGGTGGCGATTTCCCCGCTGGCCAAGAAAAACGAGCAGGATCCGCGCTTTACGGACCGCTTTGAGCTGTTTATCGTGGCCCGCGAACACGCCAACGCGTTTACCGAATTGAACGATCCGATCGACCAGCGCGAACGTTTTGAGGCCCAACTGTTGGAGAAGGCGGCCGGAAACGACGAAGCGCACGAAATGGACGAGGACTTTATCGAAGCGCTGGAGTACGGCATGCCGCCAACCGGGGGATTGGGCATCGGCATTGACCGCCTGGTGATGCTGCTGACCGACTCGCCGTCCATTCGCGATGTGCTGCTGTTCCCGCATATGCGCGCTCGCGACTAGGAAGACGCAGGGAAAACCGTCCGGGATTGCCGGGCGGTTTTCCATTTTTTTCACTTGCATGCGAGAAGGTTTGGTGGTATATTACTTTTCGTTCTCTTCTTGTGTGAAGGGATGCACCGAAAACCGCAAAAATTACCACTTGTCATACTCGATATAATGTGGTAGATTAATAAGGTCGCTGTTGGACAAGAAAATGCGAATGTGAATGCAAAAACTTGTTGACAGCAATCTGACAACCTGATATAATAAAGAGGTTGTTGTAAAAAAATGTTCCTTGAAAACTGAACAGCGAAAGCGTTGAACGAGCCTAGCAATTCTTTTTCTTGAAGCTAATGATTCAACTCAACTTTATTGGAGAGTTTGATCCTGGCTCAGGACGAACGCTGGCGGCGTGCCTAATACATGCAAGTCG
>NZ_VKJN01000129.1:0-258 GCF_007197875.1 Brevibacillus sp. LEMMJ03
AAGTCGTAACAAGGTATCCGTACCGGAAGGTGCGGATGGATCACCTCCTTTCTACGGAGCTTTGGCAACTCAACGCCTACTCGCTGTTCAGTTTTGAAGGAGCATACCCAAATAGGCTTTGGGGCCCCCGAAAAGTACTCGGAATACGCTTCGAAGCATCACGTCACTTTTTGGGGTGAATTTGGGCCTATAGCTCAGTTGGTCAGAGCGCACGCCTGATAAGCGTGAGGTCGGCTGTTCGAGTCAGCCTAGGCCCAC
>NZ_VKJN01000130.1:0-234 GCF_007197875.1 Brevibacillus sp. LEMMJ03
AGTTCAATCATGCTCCCACCCCTGTTAGCTGCTCATAGACATCCAGCGAACGTACTTCCACTTGCTGCGATGAAATCTGTCGGGCTTGCGGACGTGGATAGGCATATCCTTGAGCGGTCGAAAGACCTGCATACTGGTTTTCGCAAAAAACAGTTGTGTGTGAAGATCAGCGATAAAATCCCCAATAGAATCGGTTGAAAATTCCCCATTTTCATCGCAGACTCTCTCCTTGGA
>NZ_VKJN01000131.1:0-221 GCF_007197875.1 Brevibacillus sp. LEMMJ03
ATAGCGGAACGTCAAAAACGGAATATGGAGGTACGCACCAAACTCGCACACTTGCCTTACCGAAAAACGCTGGAGGATTTTGATTTTGCTTTCCAACCCAGCATTGACGAACGGTTGATTCGAGAGTTGGCTACGATGATTTTCGTAACCCGACACGAGAATGTCTTGTTCTTAGGGCCTCCCGGAGTAGGAAAAAGTCATCTGGCGGTGGCGTTGGCTGT
>NZ_VKJN01000132.1:0-215 GCF_007197875.1 Brevibacillus sp. LEMMJ03
CAAGGCCGACTGGATGTCTTCCACCGATTGCATGTTCTTTTCCTTGATCCACTGCTTGAGTTGCTCTTTGGACATCAAGCTCATGGGCTCTCCCAACCTTTCTTTGAATTCATTGTACCCTATTTTGAAGGTTAGGAGTTGTCAACGCCGACTTTATTTTGACCCACCATCGCCGGTTTAGAACTGACCCACCCGGCGATTTTTTGTTGGTTAGG
>NZ_VKJN01000133.1:0-215 GCF_007197875.1 Brevibacillus sp. LEMMJ03
GAATTGGCAGACGCGCTAGATTCAGGTTCTAGTGGTGGCAACACCGTGGAGGTTCAAGTCCTCTCGACCGCACCATATACGTTGCCCCAGATGGCGAAAGCTTTTCAAGCCCAACCGGCTTTTGTCGGGGTGTTGTGAATGCGGACGTAGCTCAATTGGTAGAGCGTCGCCTTGCCAAGGCGAAGGTCGCGGGTTCGAGACCCGTCGTCCGCTCC
>NZ_VKJN01000134.1:0-215 GCF_007197875.1 Brevibacillus sp. LEMMJ03
CAAATGGCCGAACGACTGGAGGGAGTTGAAAACGGTCAGAAGCAAATGGCCGAACGCCTGGAGCGGGTCGAAAAGGGGCAGGAGCAGATGTCTGTCCGTCTGGAGCAGGTCGAAAAGGGCCAGGAACAGATGACCGTGCGCCTGGAGCAGCTTGAAAATGGCCAGAAGCAAATGGCCGAACGACTGGAGGGAGTTGAAAACGGTCAGAAGCAAAT
>NZ_VKJN01000135.1:0-213 GCF_007197875.1 Brevibacillus sp. LEMMJ03
TTAGCTCAGTTGGTAGAGCATCTGACTTTTAATCAGAGGGTCGAAGGTTCGAGTCCTTCATGGCTCACCAGTTTTTTACCACACACAGTGGCTGCGGGAAGACAGCTACATAGCGAATCGCGAAAACATCATACCGTGCGGTCGTGGCGGAATTGGCAGACGCGCTAGATTCAGGTTCTAGTGGTGGCAACACCGTGGAGGTTCAAGTCCTCT
>NZ_VKJN01000136.1:0-212 GCF_007197875.1 Brevibacillus sp. LEMMJ03
TGTTAACCGATCGGTCGGGGGTTCGAGTCCCTCCCGAGGAGCCATTCATCTGCTCCTGTAGCTCAGTCGGTAGAGCGCTTCCATGGTAAGGAAGAGGTCGCAGGTTCGATTCCTGTCGGGAGCACCATAACACTCGGCCCGTTGGTGAAGTGGTTTAACACAGCAGCCTTTCACGCTGTCATACAGGGGTTCGAATCCCCTACGGGTCACCA
>NZ_VKJN01000137.1:0-211 GCF_007197875.1 Brevibacillus sp. LEMMJ03
GGCCGTTAAGCCCTCCAGCGCCGATGGTACTTGCCCCGAAGGGGGCCGGGAGAGTAGGACGTTGCCAGGCGGCTGCCCGATGGCAGCAGAACTTCGTTCCTTGAAAACTGGATACTGCATGGAAAGCTGAGGATTTTTCCTGTATGCATTAGTGGTTAAGTTACTAAGGGCACACGGTGGATGCCTTGGCGCTAGGAGCCGATGAAGGACG
>NZ_VKJN01000138.1:0-208 GCF_007197875.1 Brevibacillus sp. LEMMJ03
GGCGTGCCCTGAGAGATTCGAACTCCCGACCTTTTGATTCGTAGTCAAACGCTCTATCCGGCTGAGCTAAGGGCACACATTGTTGTTGGGGGTCCCCGAAAACCCTTTTTACGTTTGGGGATAAAGTAACTGGTGAGCCATGAAGGACTCGAACCTTCGACCCTCTGATTAAAAGTCAGATGCTCTACCAACTGAGCTAATGGCTCAT
>NZ_VKJN01000013.1:0-111221 GCF_007197875.1 Brevibacillus sp. LEMMJ03
GGGCCAAATTCTGTTACAACTGTCCGTTCAGTTTCCGGAGCGAGTTCAACCATATCTCCGCTGAGCCTAACGGCTATTGGAGTTTACACAAAATCATTGACAGACCCGCACTTTTAAACACCTCGTACGCCTGCATAATCTGGTCCAGCGGAAAACGGTGGGTGATCAGGTGTTCTGGTTTGATCTTTCCAGACTGCACTGTCTTTAGCAGCATCGGAGTCGTGCTCGTGCTAACCAGCCCGGTCGTGATCCTGACATTGCGCAGCCACAATCGTTCCAAGTGTAGATCGACCGGTTTGCCGTGTACACCGACGTTGGCCAGCCGTCCGCCGGGCTTCAGGATTTGCTGACAGATGTCGAAGGTCACGGGGAACCCGACTGCCTCAATCGCTACGTCGACACCCTTTCCATCCGTTACTTCCATCACTTGCTCAACCGCATTTCCCTTGGAGCTGTTAACTGTCTTGGTGGCTCCGAACTTTTTTGACTGCTCCAAGCGATTATCGTCAAGGTCGACCATGATGATCTCCGCCGGCGAATAAAGTTGCGCTGTCATGAGTGCCGACATCCCGACCGGCCCGGCCCCGACAATAGCGACCACATCCCCAGGCTGAACGCCGCTGTTGATCACCCCAATTTCCATAGCCGTCGGCAAAATGTCGCTCAACATGACAAGTGCTTCCTCATCGCTTCCCGGAGGAATGTGATACATACTCGTATCGGCATAAGGGATACGAACGTATTCCGCCTGGGTACCGTCGATCAGGTGCCCCAAAATCCAGCCACCGTCTTCACAGTGGGCGTACATCGCTTTTTTGCAATAATCGCATCTTCCACAGGACGTCACACAAGAAATCAGCACTCTGTCTCCGGGCTTGAAGTTGTTGACACCCGGTCCTACTTCTTCTACGATTCCGACACCTTCGTGTCCCAGGGTTCGGCCGTCGGTTACCGCCGGTACATCACCACCTAAGATATGCAAATCCGTGCCGCAAATCGTCGTTTTGGTGATTCTTACGATTGCATCCGTCGGTTTCTGAATCGTCGGCTTGTCCTTCTCTACCCACTCGTACTTTCCTGGCCCACGGAATATAAGCGCTTTCATAAACAATACCTCCTAAGTTTATACGAACATTCTTTCTTAGCTTGATGGCGATTTGTTATCCCACAGTTAGAAGGAGAAGCCCCCATCCTCTTTCTTTTATTCTCACCAATTCTCACCCAATGTACTCATTGGACTAAAGGCCTCAAAATCATTTTTTCCAATGTATTTCACTTCTTGCTCATTACTTTCATAAGCATTTGATGTTATTGGTACCAATACATCCCCTCGCCTCGGTGGGGGATTTCTTAATGTAATTTGAATAGAAGATGATCTGCATAAAGATTTTTCTGATGGAAATAATGTCCAATAGCAAGTAAATATATGGTCTGGGAGGTTCTTATGCAAAGGAAGATGAACGTAATTATTTTGACAATGGTGTTAACTTTATCAATTGGGTTAAACGCTAACGCAGAAACTGGTGGTTCCGGGAACACAGGCGTAAATAATGTAAACCAAGGCAACAACATGTTCAGAACTACTGCTACAGACAACCGTACTGACTGGGGATGGCTAGGTTTGTTAGGACTAGCTGGTCTTGCAGGGCTAGCGGGTCGAAACAGGAATCGTAATCCTGGAAGATAAAATAAATAGCACGTCTCTTACGCGGAGGCGAGTAAATTTTTTGCATGGCTGGTACAGACAGGCATATTTCCGTTCCAGCCGGCATACGCGCGTAGGCGCTACAGCGTTGGGGAATACTACGGCCTCCTTCCCGATTGGATGGGAGGCCTTGTTTTTTGTTGTGGCGTTGCGATACGAGGTGGTGTTATGCTCCCCCCTACTGCGATGCATACTCGGTGGCGGAGTCATCGTTGATGGTTAAGTTTATAGAAGACTGAAAATAATTTCTAAAGGATGAAAACCCCCATTCTCGCTCTGGGGGATTTTTCTTGCTTACAATGGATAAATCCGGTGCTGTCAGGCAAAAAATATGTTCGGTTATAAAACATAAAGTGAGGTTGAATGCGGTGAAGCACCAGGAGTTTTTACAGAGCTTATTTGAAGCCAGTAGCAGGAGAAGGGGAAGGGATGAAAAATCATTGGAAGAATTATTCAAACGGCCAATTCTTCATCGGCAAATCAACGGTGACGAGGTGTATGTACCTTTAGATTTGGTGCGGTTAGGCTGGAAAGTTGAACCATAGAGGGGAACCCGTCTCTTATGCGGAGGGGGTTTCATTTCAGCAAAACCGCCCTCACTTCGCTAAAGGATTTGACAGCCCCGGTTGTGCAGAGGGAAACTAACCCCTTCTCAGGCATATGGGATCCCTTGTCGAACAGTGTTGTTGCTTGTTGAGCATTGCATTCAAAATCCTGCTTGTTTTTTATTGCAAACCAAATTTGTCCGATCCATTAAAACCAGGGATTTCAGGTGTTTTCGTGATTTGTGACGTTAAGTGCTATTTAACGCTTCCCGGCGGTAGCCATGGCGGCGCATGTAGCCGCTGACACCGCCTTTCCCTTTGTACCCTAGCAAATCGGAGGGAATGACCATCATTGGGCCGGAGACAAATGCGAGATGATGGAGAGGATTTTACGAAACGACAAAAAGGAAACCTCCTCCATGTAAACGAGGACGCATGGATTTTTTATCAAGTAGAAAGGGAAGAGCAGTTGGCTTTCCTGCATGAAGAAGGCTGCAGCGAAGGACAAGGGTATCTGTTCAGTAAGCCAATCCCCCGTCAGGACATAGAAGCCTTGCTGAAGGCGTCAGCGGGGGAACCACACACGACCTAGTCCTGCATCCACGTTCCGGTACGTGATGAGACCGTCGAACGATTCGACGGTCTCATTCCTATGGGTTTTGCTCCTCGATTTTCTTGTACACTTCGGCTACAATCTTGTTTGCTTCCACGTATCGTTCTCGCAAATCCTCCGGAAAATCTTCGGGTTTCAAATCCGGGCGGTCCTTGATCCCGGCTATCGCTTTCACGGTGTTTAAGGTCATTTGCGCTTCGATGTACTGGTCAAATTCCTCCGGGGTTAAGACGTCCCGGCTGGATTTCTGATGGTTGAGCCTGTCAAAGTACGGCGTTACCTCCGCCATGAGCTGTTTGGCTTCGGCGCGTATGTCAGCCGGCATCTGGTCAAAGTTGATGTGACCATACGGGTCGACATAATCATACGTCACGGCGGTATACTTTTTCAGCAATGCTTCAAACGTCGCGTATTCCGCATCGCCGAGCTCCTGGTGCGCACCGGAAAGCTTCAAGCCGATGGCCTGATACATGTTCATGGTCATGACGCTGACTTTTTTCTTCATCTTCTCAAACGAGCCGAAAATGCTGTCCGCGTAGTTATGCGCCAATACGCCTGTCGGCAGCAAAAGCACGGCGGCGATGACCGCGGCGGGGAGCCAGTTTGTACGCTTCCTTCCTGCCTCCTTTTGTCGTAGATACAATTCGAAAGACTGACGTACACGCTCCTTCAGTTCAACAGGAACCTTCATCGAGTGGGACTGCCTGTGAAGTTCCAGGCGAAGTTTATCTTCCATAGACATGTGGTGCCTCCACCTTTCCGTCAGCGAAAGTCATATAGCGTTTGCGCAATTCCTTGAGTGCGAGGTGATGTCTTGACTTGACCGTCCCGACAGGAATGTTGAGCAAGGTCGCTATCTCCTCCAGCGAGTAGTCGTGGTAGTAGCGGAGGATGATCACAACACGCAGTTTGTACGACAGCTTGTTGGAACGAACGGTTGGGATCATAGCTGGGCAAAGACTTCCACATTTCGATGTACACCTCGTTTACAAGATCGTGAACGTCGTGTGTATTGCCCATTAAAAAGGTGACCGTGCGAAAAACATCATCAACCGTATGCTCATACACTGCTTCAAAAGCGGCCTGATCTCCGTCCATCAGCCGCCGCACCCATGCATGAAACTCCAGATCTGTCATTGAGGGCCCTCCTGCCTGTTGTTTCATCCTATATTGGCTCTCACTTGAAAAAAGGTTCAGTCGCCAGCAATTATCGATATCAAGGTTCAATCTGCGGCGGATGCAAACAAGAACATCCCCGTCTTCGGTGGGAAAGTGGCTGGTGAAGCATTTCGGTTACCGGCTCTTGCATGCCGCTATGTTGCTTGCATGACCATACCAGAGGGGGTCAAAAGCGATACGTCGGGGTTCGCTGGAGGAACAGAAAAAGCCGGACTACCCATTGTAATCCGGCTTGGCTCATCTACATTTGCTCATTGACGTAAAAAGGAACGTGATATTCGTTTGGCAAATTCGTGTTGTTGACGTTTTTCAAGTCCAAATCCCTATGGATATACAAGTGATAGGTGTGCCCGAATTCATATCCATTTTTGGGAGGGAGAACCGTTATTGTGTATGGGTCCTGTTTTTGTATGGTGACCGGGATGGTGTGATTTCTATCGTCCAATACGTAGATGCTGTTTTTGTGGAGCAGACTGTCATTCATCCCTTTGTCAAAGAAAATGGTGAACTCCTTGTGGGGAGATACAGATTGTACGGATTCCGTCACACGTTGTTGGGGTTCTAAAGGGTTGCTTGTGAGTTCGTGTGGCCCCGATAGGGGAGATGCCAGATAGCCAACGATTCCCAAGCCAACCATTGCTGGTAGAACCAATGCCTTCTTTTTCATGTTGCCTCTTCTCTCCTAAAAATTTGTACAATTTTCCATATTGTATCAAAAGGAAGCGCGAATTCACAATGCCCGACAGAAGCGAGATTCTTCCGCTTTGGGGCTGCCGCTGCTGTTATTGAGTGAACGAACCCGCTCGCAGACTTCATGAAAAAACCGACCTTTCCATTCGAAAGATCGGCTTTCCATGAAAGATCAGTTTTTGGTTTGGGAGATGTCATCCACGATTTGACGCAGGGCCTTGTCGATTGGCGTTGTTGGCCGGCCGAGCAGCTTTTCAAAATCGTTGCTCTCGATGTCCAAATGCCCTTCCCGAATGCCGCCCTGGATGGCTACGAGAAGAGGAATGAGGAAGTCTGGCACGCCCGCCCCTTTCATGATGTCGGCATACGTGGCGTCATCGACCTGCTGCACAGGGACTTCCTTGCCTATTACCGTGCCGAGAATCGCGGCCAGTTCTTCTTGTGTCATCGGCTTGCCGGAAAGCTCGTAGATGGTATTCTCGTGGCCGTTCCCCGCCAGCACCGCGGCCGCCGCTTCTGCATAGTCCTGTTGCAGGGCCCATCCCACCTTGCCGGTTCCGGCAGACGTTACCCAAGGCGCTCCCGCCAACACAGCTTGAATGGAAGCAGTCTCATTCTCCAAGTACCAGTTGTTTCGCAAAAAGGAGTAAGGGATTCCGGTTTTCAGGATGGCTTCTTCCGTGGCACGGTGTACGGGAGCAAGGAACAATCGGCTTTCCCGTGCATTTGCCAAGCTGGTATACGCAATGAACTTGACGTTCGCGCGTGCGGCTGCTTCTACCGCATTCGTATGTTGACGAATTCTCGTTTCATTGTCCCCGTCCGTCGAAATGATCAACAGCCGGTCAATCCCTGAAAAGGCCGCATCCAAGGTCTCCGGACGGTCAAAGTCTCCATGACGGACATCGACTCCCCGGGCGCGAAGGCCTTCCGCTTTCTCCGGATTGCGGACACTTACGGCGATTTGACTCGCCGGTACCGATTTCAACAGCGTCTCGACCACTTTCGTCCCCAGTTTCCCTGTGGCGCCAGTAACCAACAATTTCATTGCCGATACCTCCATGTGTTTGTTGTAATATATCTTGTTATAACATAAAAAGTTACAACAAGCGTATAAACAAAAGCTCGACAAGGAGCTTTCATTTATGTGAACCTGCCAATCAGGTCGGCCAACGTCGTTTGGGCCAGCCGTTGTTCCATGGCGGATTGAGCGTCTCTCAATTCAGCTTGGAGAACTTGCTCGATATTCCGCCCAACCGGGCAGCGAATATTGGGGTTTTCGTGTATGCGAAAGAGTTGGTTCTCCTCTGTCACGTTCACAGCCCGATAGATATCGAGGAGTGTAATCTGGCTGGGATCCTTGAGCAGTGAAGCACCTCCTACCCCCGGACGTACGTCGACCAACCCTGCCTTCTTTAACATACCCATGATTCTCCGGATGACCACGGGATTGGTATTTACGCTTCCCGCGATGAAGTCCCCGGTACAATCATTCGGACTGACAGCAATCAGAGACAGGGTATGCACAGCAATGGAAAATCGTGTGCTGATTTGTTTCAAGTGAACCACCACCGTTGTAACCATTTTAGTTACTTCTAAGCGTTATGTCAAGATCCGTACCAGAAGGGCTCCTCGTTGCATGAGTCTGCCCGCAAGTGTTATGAATGTCGGCCTTCTTACAACAGGCTGCTGTTCCAGGACCCAAAATTGTTGACAACCATCCCCTGAAGTGCTGGATCGAGACTTATCCGTATACGTACAATTGCTTGACGAGGCGGTAAGGTTCCAAGGCCGCAAAGAGAGGATGTTCATCTAAAAGGGGCTTCTGCGTGGACGGAAGCATCGAATAGGCGATGGGATCAGATAACGCGGATTGCATGAAACATGGACTAGCAACCTATAGTATGATCTGGTAAATTATCCCTAACCCTGTTGGTATGTATGTGTGGCAATACACAAAGAGGCCGAGCCCGGGACGAGGTGGCAGACCTTCCTGATGCATATGGGGATCGGGTTGCTGGCCGCTGTCATCTTTTTTGTTATGGGCTCGTTTTTCCTTTCGGTATATGATCCGTTCTGATGACCATTCCTTTTCCTGAAATGCAAACGTTCATGTCGTGAAACGTGTTCCTCATGCATGTACATCATGTGTGTGATCGGAACGCCGATTTTTTCTTCTGCCGGACAGCACCAAAAAAGCGAAAAACGTACCAGGTAGCTGAATAGAAATACTTCCGGTACGCATTTCGCTTTTTGGTTGCCGTGATCGGTTAGTGTTTACGACGGCGACGGCAGCGGACTAAGACGCGCTGACCTTCCCGTAACGTAATGACGATAGTGCGGCGTTTTTTGGACATGATTCCACCTCCTCATGGTTTGCTAGTTTATTTTATGAACGACAGCGAAAGATGCTTGGACGAACCATCACTGCCAACTACCTATTTGCGTATGGATCGGGACACAAGAAGGAAATAGAAGGCGACCATGCTGTTGGGGGTGTTGGCAGCGGAACAAGGAACTGAACGGCTGGAGCTGGGTGCCGGGGCCACCCCGATTCGCTGTGCGGAGGAGATAAAAATGGTAGACCGCGATCAGCAGGAAAAAGACGAATACCGGAAACACCCGTTCACAAATCTCAAGGACTCCTTTGATCGAACGCAGATGGGAGACTTACACTCTCTCAGCAAACTGGGCTGTTGGCCAACAGTGGTGATTATCGTCATTGGAATCATCCTTTTCCTGTTATCCAAATACTAGATACGAGGGTTGAAGGACAGATCAGCTTAGGTGAAAAACCAATGTCGGGGTCAGTCAAGATTTTTGCGTGATGCTGCGAACGTCCGGAATACTTCTGTACCCACCTGCCAAATACTAACATTACCAGTGGTACAGGAGGATCGAGGATGGCAACTTTCAGCGTCTGGAACAAACAGTTTATTGCAGGAGAATGGCGGGAAGGCAGAAGCAAAGATTCCTACGAAGACAAAAACCCTTACAATGACGAAACGCTGGTACACATTCGCTTGGCAAATCTCGACGACATCAACGACGCCTACGAGTCAGCCAAACGGGTCCAAAAAGAGTGGGCACAGGTAAACCCTTACGAGCGGTCCCGCATCATGGAAAGAGCGGCGGAACTGCTCTCCCAACGGCGTCAGGAATTGATTGACATCATCACGACGGAAACAGGAAGCTCCGTGGTGAAAGCCAATGTGGAAATTGATTTTGCCATGGCCATCATCAAAGAGGCAACCACATTCCCCATACGGATGAGAGGACATATACTGCCGTCCCTGATTCCGGGAAAAGAGAATCGAATCTATCGAAACCCGGCGGGTGTAGTAGGGGTGATCAGCCCGTTCAACTTTCCGTTTTACCTGTCCATGCGTTCCGTCGCCCCTGCCTTGGCGACAGGGAACGGCGTGGTGCTCAAACCGGATTCCCAAACGATGATTGCCGGCGGTCTCTATATCGGCAAACTGTTTGAAGATGCGGGCATTCCCAAGGGACTGTTAAACGTCGTGGTCTTCAACACCGGTGAAATCGGGGATGCGTTTGTGGAACATCCGATTCCGCGCATTATCTCATTTACCGGTTCTACGCAGGTGGGCAGACATATTGGGGAGCTGTGCGGACGGAATTTAAAACGGGTCGCGCTTGAACTTGGCGGCAACAACGCCATGATTGTCCTGGCGGATGCCGATGTGGAAAAGGCGGCGGGAGCGGCGGCATTTGGCAAGTTTATGCATGCGGGACAGATTTGCATGGCCATCAATCGAGTGATTGTTGATCAAACGATATACGAACCGTTCCTGGAGGCGTTTGTCCGAAAAGCGAAAGCGATCCCGTGTGGCGATCAGTCAAATCCTGAGACGATTATCGGTCCGCTGATCAACGCGAAACAGGTGAGCCGAATCCTCGCCCTGATCGAAAAGAGCAAGAGCGAGGGAGCAAAGGTGGCGCTGGAAGGGAGCGTCAACGGAAACGTCATGAGCCCGTTCGTTCTTCGGGACGTTACCAACGAGATGACGATCGCCCAGGAGGAAATCTTCGGGCCGGTGGCGTCCGTGATCGCCGCGAAGGACGAAGAAGATGCGATCCGCATTGCCAACGACAGCCCTTATGGGTTAAGCGGCGCGGTATACGGGGGACGTCTTGAACACGCCGTTGAAGTGGCCAAACGTATTGAGACAGGCATGATTCACGTCAATGACCAAAGCGTCAACGATGAACCCATTATTGCCTTCGGCGGCGAAAAATCTTCCGGGCTGGGCAGGTACGGAGGCGAGTGGGCGCTTGACGAATTCACCACGGTCAAATGGGTTTCCGTCCAAATCCAGGACCGGCCCTATCCCTTCTAGTTCGCTTCCGGGTGTGAAGAGGAAAGCCGCCTGCAGGTGAACGGACACTCGTCAGGTTTATCCTCCGGGAGATAAGGGTATGTGCAGGAGAGAGGTGAGATCATGGAACTGCACATACCCAATCCCAAAACGCTGCAGAAGGAACGCGCCAAGGATTTGATCGAGGAAGTCCTGGCGATGAAAAATTCAGCCGATAGATTGACCGTGAAACAGTTCATTTCCATTCTGAACGAACTGCTGCGAATCAAGGTGGTCGTTTCTACGGTGTCGGAAGTGATGATTTTCGTTTCACAGAAGAAGCCCGAGCTGTATCACGCGGCAAGACTGGCCATCTCGCATGCAAGCCATCTGAAGCTGCTTTTTGAAATCAGAGGGGATGCCGCATTGGCCGAAAAACGGTTGTTGGCCTTTGTTCAGGAATAGCGGAATCGGACGTGACAGCAGTCACTCGGGGAACCGGGTGGCTTTTTCTTTTTCGTCATCGCAGCATCCTCGTGTTCCCGATCACTTATCCACATTTTGTGCATAACTCTGTTGGTAAATGTGTGAATACTTTTATTTTATGCGCAATCATTTAGTTGACAAAGGGGGACGCCTTACGGGACATGCCTGTATGAGCGCCCCTGTCTATTTTTGTGGTGTTCATGACCGGAAACATATCGGGAATCTCGGTGGCATAAATTGTTGATAGCCAATATAATTGACGTGGTGCCATAATACGAACAGGTTGGTTTCGAAGTCATAATTTATCGGGAAGATCACATCATGAAACGAAGTGTCAGTGTTGCCGTATTAACGCTGATTCAACTCATGCTGGCGGTTTGGCTTGCCTTGCTGGTGCCTGTGGGCGTCGCTTGGCTTGTTTTGGCCGCCGCTGCCCTGCTGTACGGGCTTTTCCTGTTCTTGTCCCCACTCCGCTCCTTCACCTTGCTGGTCGCCGTCATCCTGCTCCACGCCTTTGCCGCCGTGGCACAGGGATGGAAATTCGGCTGGGACGTCGGTACGCAATTTCAGTCCATCGTTCTTCAGCTTGTGGTGTTGGGGCTTGCGGCTGCGTCATGGGCGCAGGCGGCCGAGCTGCGCAGGTGGGCTCGTCAATACGAGGAAGCGCAGCGGCAGATTGCCGCTCTCCGTAAAATGGACGAGGCGGTGTCTGTGCTGAGTGCAAATGAATTCAAAGACCGCTTGAAAGCGATCGTGGTCTCGCTGCGCCGGCGAAACGAACCGGGCGTGATCATTTTTGTGTCCATTCCTTCGCACGTTGTCGGGTTTGGAGGCCGGCGCTACGCGCCGGAAGCTGTGCTGCAGGTGGTCGGAGAGACGGCGCTGGCGTCCGTGCGCGACCAGTTTGACATCGTGGGACGCATTTCGCCCACGACCATCGCGATCGTGCTGCAGCGCTGCGACCGGGAAGGGGCCCATCGCGCGCTGCGGCGGTTTCACTGGCTGCTGCTCCGGCAGCGAAGGCTTCGCGCGGACGTGGTCATGTCGTGGGTGCGCGTCGAAGACTTGTCCGTGTTCCAGGGCTGGCCTGCGGTGGAGGCCCTGCTGGAAGAATTCGGTGCGGATGACGCCGTATCCGTGCGGCGGAGAGGAGGCTGACCCGTGTCGGTTGTCCTGCTCGTCATTGCAGCCATGTTTTGGCTGCTGCTTCTCTATTATTCGGTGCTGTGTGTCGCCGGTCTTGCGTTCCGATCGAAAACGGCTCCGTCCCCTTCGCTTGACGAATACCCCAGCGTCGCCATCCTGATCGCGGCCTACAACGAGGAAAAGGTCTTGGCCCAGACGCTGGATGCCATGGCGAGACTGAAGTATGACGGTCCGCTGACGGTGTATGTGCTGAACGACAATTCCTCCGACGCCACCGGGGACATCGCCGACTATTACGCGTCGATGTTTTCCCACATCCGGCATGTCAAAGTCCCCCCGGGAACGCCGAAGGGAAAGGGACGGGTGCTGAACTACGGTCTGACGCTGGCGCGGGAGAACTACATCGCCGTGTATGATGCCGACAACCAGCCGGAGCCGGACGCCCTGCGCCTGCTGATCGAGGCGGCCGTACAGACGCCGGGGGCGGTAGGGGCCGTCGGCTACGTGAAGACCCTGAACGCGGAGAAAAACTGGCTGACGCGAATGATCGCCCTGGAGTTTGCCGTCTTCCAACTGCTGATGCAATGTGGGCGCTGGCATTTGTTCGGATTGGGGACGCTGACCGGAACCAATCTGGTGGTGGAGCGCGAGGCGCTTGTCGCCGCTGGCGGCTGGGATTCGTCCGCCTTGGCCGAGGATGCCGACCTGTCGATCTCGCTCGCGGCCCTGGGAGGGAGGCTGCCGATTGTGCCGCAGTCGCGCTCATGGGAGCAGGAGCCCCAAACATTCGCGGTGTGGCTGAGGCAGCGAACGAGATGGATGCAGGGAAATCTGCAGTTGATCGGAAAAATGTTCGAAAAGCCGGCGTGGCGCGAGCGGCACGTTGTTTTGCACGCGGCTCACATTTTGTCCATCTACATCGTGTTTGCGGCGGTTCTGTTCATTTCCGATGTGTGGTTCCTGTTGGGCGTGCTGGGGATTGTCCACACGTCGTACACGGTCCCCCTGCTCCTGCTGTGGTTCGAGACGTGGCTGATCTACGTGATCCAACTGTTGAGCGCGGAAGTGGCGGACGGCATGGCAAGTCCCGTCAATCTGGCCGTCTCCTTTGTCATGTACTTTACCTATTCGCAGTTGTGGATGTTCCTGCTGGTGCGCGCCGCTGTCCTGGAGTACAAGCGTCGGCGCATGAACGTGGAACCGGTGTGGGACAAGACCGTCCGGTTTTAGCGGCAGACCTCGCCGGTCGTCACAAGGAAATCATGTCTTCGTACATTCGCCCTTTGTCTGTCACCGACGAAGGGCGTTTTTGTTTTTCCCCGGAACAACTACGATCCGGGCACGACAAATTCGAATTCCTGATGAACATGGGAGGAAGCGGAATGTTCTTCCACGTGAACCGCGCACACCCAATGACCCGGTTGCAGCGTGGTTCTCGCCTCAAAATGACCGCTGCCGCGGTTTGTCACCTCTACCGGTTGGGGTGTGGCATCTCCTTTTTTCCAGAGTTCGAACCGCACGTTCGTGCTGCTTCCGGCTGCAGGAATGTGAGCGGTCAAGATGACGTCCCCGTCCGCGAGCGTCCGGGTGTCGAATGCCACCTCCATCTTGTGATCGCCGTGACGGTGTGCATGTGTGTCCGATTGCTGTCCGTCATGGGGCGAGGACCCGTTTGGATTCCACGGGAAGAAGAACACGGACAGTGAAACGACAACCAGCAGCGATACAAACATCCATGCCAATCCCTTATTGTTCATGGGAAGAATCCTCATTCTTCGTCTGTTCAAAATGCTCTTCTTCTTCCTGGATCAGAAAAAAGAACAGCAGGACCATGAGACCAAAGATGATGTCCACAAACCAGATCATCGGTGCCGGGACCGTGAGCATGTTGCCAAACATCGCTCCCATCATGCCCCCCATCAATCCGGCGAGCATTCCGTCCATGGCCGCCATCAGGCTAACCGGTTTGCCTGTCAAAAACCCTACCGCGATTCCAACGGCAGCGCCGATAAAAGTCGGCAGGTTCAGATCCGGATAAAGCCAAATCCCCAACAGCAACCCAACGGAAAGACTTGATACCATGGCCAACGTCATCGCCATCATCATTCCGGTCATGCAGCGAATCTTGTTCCGACGTCGGTACGCATGGAAGACGCAATACAGTGTCGTAAGCAAAACGAACAACAAATGAACCGTTATCATATGTTCCCTCCCTGCGGCTGGCAACATGGGGCCTGTATTACTGTATGTCCAAAAAATCACCCCCGACTGGACTGATACGGATCGACCAACAAATTGGACGTTCTCCTCGCATGGAAACACGCCCCATCCCGTTGTGCACGATTGTCCACACGATTTCGGAAGAAGCTGAATACCTTGTATCAGAGATTGCGGATAGAGGTGATCACCATGAAGAGAAAACGCCGCTGCGGCTGCTGCAGATGTCGCAAGTGCACGTGCAAGGTTTGCCGATGCTGTCGTTGTCAATGACGTTACACGCTACACGCAGCCGGAATGTCTGAAAAAGCGCGATGGGCTCCTTGCCCTCGCGCTTTACAAATGGAGGGAACTGATTGAGACAAAGATAAAGCCCCCCAGGGGGAGCCATGTGACGGTTAACGCCGATGCATCATCTTCCGATGGTGATGTGCCCGCATACGGTGAAAATGTTCTCGTTCCGCAAACCGGTGATGCAGGATGCGATTGTGCTGATGAGTCATTTTTAACGCCCGAAAGTGTTCCGCCATCCGCATGTGATGCCGCCATCTGCTTCGATGGTACGCAGTGTGATCCATAACCCTTCCTCCTTTCCTTGTGCTACTTCATGCTATGGAGACCGTTTCCAACGTTCTTATACATTCGTACATGGGAACCAAAAATGTGCAGCAGAAACAGCCCTTTGCCCGGGAGCCCGGATGGAGGAGGAAGAAGCTCGCATGCCGGAGGGCATTGACCATCATGCGTTCTCGTGGTAGTTTGATATTACTTATCCTTGGTATTTTTTCCTAGCGAACAAGGTCGTGAACGAAGAGTCTGAGACGCAAGTCCCTATCAATCGGAGGAGTACAGACATGAAATGGACGATTGGCAGAAAAGTAACCGCCGGGTTTTTATCAGTTGCGCTTCTTTTGGTAATGGTGAGCGGCCTGTCTTTTTACTTTCTCAAGAAAGTGGACAGCTCGTATTCTGATGTCATGAACCGAAGAGTCATCATCCTCTTGAACGCGAAGAACATTCAAGTGCACGCGACCCAATTGAACAGCAGTTTGCGGGACTATTTGCTGACCCAAAATGCGGAAGCGATGGAAAAAGTGGAGGATGCAAGCAAGCAGTTGTCGGCATTGGTCTCCACCTCCATGGGACTGGCCGATACGCAGGAAACCAAGGTTTCCCTGAGCAAGATCGAACAACTGAACAAGCAGTTTCTAAAATCGAAAAATCTGATAGTTTCGGAAACGAAAGAGCAGGCCCTGGACTTTGCCACGACCTCTTTGTTTCCGATTTCACGGGATATTCGAACGATCGCGGACCAGATCAGTGAACGACAGCAGCAGCTCATGACCCAGGCCACCCAGGAAAACGCCGCGATGGTGAACGGAGTGGTGACCACCGTGTCGATGATCAGCGTGATCGCGGTCATCCTGGCGATTTGCATTGGCTATGTGGTTTCCAGACTGATTGCGCGACCCGTTGTGCAGCTCGCGTCCTCGGCCGAAAAAATTGCGTCAGGCGACCTGACCGTGGAAGATCTTCATGTAACGAACAGAGATGAGATCGGGGCACTGGCTCATTCCTTTACGGTCATGAAAAACAATTTGCGCGGCTTGATTCAGCAAGTGCGCATCAACGCTGAACAGGTGGCAGCCTCCGCTGAAGAGCTGACAGCCAGTGCGGAGCAAACAAGTAAAGCCACGGAGCAAATCGCTGCCACCGTGCAGGCAGTCGCCTCAGGCTCCGAGCAGCAGGCCTCCAGCGTAGGCCAAAGTGCCCAGATTGTTCAGGAGATGGCGCAGGGAATCCAACAAATTGCGGCCAACGCCCAGAAGGTATCCGCCTCTTCCGTACAGGCAGCCCAGGTGGCGGAGGAAGGAAATCGGGCGCTCCAAACCGCCAGCGATCAGATGGGGTCGATTCACGACAAGGTGAACGACCTGGCAGCGGTCATCAAGGAATTGGGCGAACGTTCCATGGAAATCGGTCACATTGTGCAAGTGATTACCGACATTGCCTCCCAAACGAATCTGTTGGCGCTGAACGCAGCCATTGAAGCGGCAAGAGCGGGTGAGCATGGCCGGGGATTCGCGGTCGTTGCCGATGAAGTGCGGAAACTTGCGGAGCAGTCGGCGGCGTCTGCGAATCAAATCCACGACGTTATTTCGATGATCCGCGGGCAGATGGAGAAAGCGGTCGCTTCCATGGATCAGGTAAAGGACGAAGTGAGCGAAGGGATGAACGTCGTGACCCAGGCGGGAACGTCCTTCGCGCACATTCAGCGTTCCGTGGATGACGTTGCCGTTCAGATTCAGGAGGTATCCGCCAGCGCGCAGCAGATGTCGGCGTCTGTGGAAGAAATCGTGCAATCCATCACCTTGATCCGGGAAGTGGCAAATGAAACAGCCGCAGGAACGCAGAATGTGTCTGCCGCTGCGGAAGAACAGTTGGCCTCCATGGAAGAAATCTCGTCTTCGGCCCTGGCTCTCTCTCAAATGTCGGAAGACCTGCAGAAACTCATTTCGCGTTTTCGGGTGTAGGGAAACAGGGTGGAAAAGGACCTCATCGCTATGGGTGAGGTCTTTCTGTTGAGTTTGCCTCTTGACATCTTGAAGCGCTCGGACAGCTTCGTGATAAAATAGAGAAGGAGTCGCGGCAGCTACCCGCTTTTTCGAATCCTTTCTCGGGAGGGAACGAAGATGAAGTACCGTCGTCTCGGAAACTCGGGATTGAAAGTGAGCGAAATCAGCCTGGGAAGCTGGCTGACGTACGGAGGCTATGTCGGCAGGGAGGAGGCGATCTCCACCATCGACAAGGCCTATGAACTGGGAATCAACTTCTTCGACACAGCCAACATTTACATGAACGGGGAAGCGGAGAAGGTGGTCGGTGAGGCCCTGCGGAAGTATCCCCGCGAGTCGTACGTGCTGGCGACCAAAGTCTGGGGACCGATGGGCGATCGACCCAACGACCGGGGATTGTCCCGCAAGCACATCATGGAACAGTGCGAAGCGAGCCTGAAGCGGCTCGGTCTCGATTACATCGACGTGTACTACTGCCACGCCTTCGACAACGACACCCCCATGGAAGAGACGCTGCGGGCGATGGACGATCTCGTCCGGCAGGGCAAAGTGCTGTATGTCGGCATCAGCAACTGGACAGCGGCGCAAATCGCCGAAGCGGTATCAATCATGGACAAAAACCTGCTGCACCGGATCGTGGCGAATCAGCCGCTGTACAACATGTTCGCAAGAGAGATTGAGAAGGAAATCATTCCGCTGTGCGAGCGAAACGGCATCGGACAGGTCGTCTATTCGCCGCTGGCGCAGGGCGTGCTTGCCGGCAAGTACCGAACGGTGAATGATGCGCCTGCGGGCAGCCGGGCGGCCGACAAACACGGCAATCAGACAGTGAAATCGTGGTTGAAAGAAGAGAACCTGCGCAAGGTGGAGCGTCTGCGTCCCATCGCCGAAGAACTGGGGCTTTCCTTGGCTCAGCTTGCGTTGGCCTGGACGCTGCGCCAACCGAACGTCTCCAGCGCGATCATCGGAGCGAGCGTGCCCGAGCAGGTGGAACACAACGTGAAAGCCTCCGGGGTGACGATTCCGGACGAGACGCTGGCCACAATCGACGAGATTCTGGAACAGGCATGATGCCATTACCCGCGCCGATGCGGAACGGGTGTGTGAAACGGGCGTTTCCGCCCAGAAGAAGCCGGTCGGCACTTGGACAAAAAAGGGACATGTCACATGTGCATAGCGGCAGCCTCACTCAGCAAGCTCCATTTCCGTGGGGCTTGCTGTTTTTATAGCCGGATCCTCTTTTCCCCTATCAAGTTCCCGCCGATTTGCCGATATGGTAAACAGAGCACGTATCACTTCTGATGCAAGCGGGAGGGACATACGATGAAAAAATGGCTGTCTGCAAGTTTGGTGCTCACCCTGCTGGCCTGTACGCCTCTGGCCGCCGTCCATGCGGAAAAACCGGTAAAAGAAGCCCAAAAAGGGAACGGTGGCGGTCAAGGGGACAAAGACGACAAGGGAAAGGGCAAAGACAAGGGAAAACCGGATAAGGACGAAAAGAACGGGAAAGAAAAGGAGAAACCGGACAAGGACAAGCCTACCGGTTCGACCGCAGAAGGCGGTTCCCCACAAGCAAAACCGGGGCGGGAAGCCCCTTCTCAAACGGAATCACCTGCTTCCCAAACGCCTTCCACGGAGTCACGCGCGGATGGAACGGCTCCGTCTTCCAAAAAAGAAGCGGTCCAGCAAGCTGTCAAGACCAAGAAGGAACTGATCGAACTGCGTCAGCAGTTGAAGCACGTCAAAGAGGCAACGGGAGAACTGAAAGCGAAATACGAAGAGCTGACCAGGATGCTGGAGCAGCAGTCCGAACTGAAGCAGGCGCTGGACGTTCAAAAAGAACTGCTCAACCGCTTCTATAAACCGGGCGATCAGAAACTGTTCGACAAGCTGGGCGAACTGTACGAGAAAACAGGCGACACGTCGCTGAAGACGTTTGTCAATGGAAAAGAAGTCGTGATGGACACCGCCCCGTTCGTGGAAAAGGGACGCGCTCTGGTGCCTGTGCGTGCCATCGGCGCTGCGCTGAAGGCCGAGGTGAAGTGGAACGGGGAGACCCGCACCGTCGAAGTGGTGCGCGGCGACAACAAGATCACGCTGTATCTCGATTCCGGCGAAGCGGAAGTGAACGGGGAGAAGATCAAGCTGGAGACCCCGCCGGTGATCAAAAAGGGCCGCCTCTTTTTGCCGCTCCGTTTTATTGGGGAAACGCTGAAGGCAAAAGTCGGTTATCAGCAGAAAGGGGATCTGATCATCATCGAGGATGGCAGCCTGACGGGAACCGACGATATCGACACCACACCGGAGACACCGGCAACAAGCGGAGAAGGGGAAGAAGCAGCGCCCACACCGGCAGCAGACGCGAGCGAAGCGTCAAACACATCGGAATCCGCTGCCTCGGAAACGGCACCAACCAGCGAGGCTTCCGAATCGGCCGGCTCCGGCACACAGACGGTGACGACGCCGTAAAGACAACAACCTGAGTCGAAACGAGAGGGCGAACCATACGCAGGTTTTGCCCTCTCTATTTGTTTTAGAAGGCACCATGCCCGCATCCAACGCGTTCCATTTCTTGACGGGACGAAACCGCACAGGTATTCTAACAGGGATTGCCGATCCGCGATGAAGATCGGCACGCGATCTCCGTGACCGCCAGGACGGCGCATGAAGCCATTCGGCGAAACCGTCAAAAGCCTTGAACGGATACCAAGTTTTCGATGTTGCATTAAGGGCTCACTGTGCTATAGTGGAGTACGAACAGCATCTCTATATTCCTTTACATATAGATGTAGAGAAAAGTTGGGAGAGACGTTATGTTATCCTTTTTGAAAAACATGTTGGGGAAGACGCCGACGCCGGAAGATGTGAAACAGCAGGTGCAGGAGGAGTCGGTATTGCCGGCAGCCGATACCGGCGTGTCCGAGAAGGCACCGGAGCGGAAAGAGACGGAGTCCAAGGCGGCTGGCGTGACGACATCCCTGTCGCTGCATGAGTCGTGGGAAAAGCGGCTGAACATGCAGGAGAAATACGCGTTGTCGTTTATGGCACAGGAACTGCCGCCGCTGGAGGAGGGGAACATTTCCCTGGCCGGCATTTCGCTTGTCCCGCACGACGACGGCGTTCAGGTGACGGCTTTCCTGCGCAACGGCACCAACCGGCCCCTGCGCCTGGGGGAGATGCCGCTGGTCGTTTTGTTTGGGGATCAGCAGTTGTTTACCCGACAGACGTTTGACCTGGGAGAGCTGGGCGAAATTCCGCCGTACGCGGCCAGGCCGTGGACGTTTGTGTTTAAGCGGGAGCACTTCCTGCAGGTAAATGTCCTGCTCACCAACTGGAAGATCGCGTTTGAGCTGGCGCAGAAAAAGATGGTGCTGCCTCAGCAGTTGGAACTGGAAGAGTCGTGGATCAAGGCACTGACGGACGAGCAGAAACAGTCCCTGATCGAACTGGCCAAACGGCTGCCGCCGCTAAAGGAAGGGGAAGTCAACATCCAGAGCGTTCAGCTTCGCCGGGCGGAGGACGGTGCGCTGCACGCGATGCTCTTGATCCGCAATGGGTCGACGCAGTCGCTGTCCATCGAGAAGCTGCCGCTCGCACTTTACGACGCGGCGGGAGACAAGGTGGCGGAAGGGCTGTTTGAACTGGGCGGATTGACCGTCAACGCCAATACCAGCAAGCCGTGGATGTTTATCTACCCCAAAGAAAGCGTGTTGAAGGATGACGCGGACTTCTCTCGGTGGAAGGTGGGCGTGCCGCAGGGGTAAGGCGGCGTTCAATCGTCCGCGGCCATTTGACCCCGCCTGCAGAAAAGTCTTATCATAGAGAGAAGCTTCATTTGTGCTGCGGTCAGGAGAGGAGGATGCAGATGTTTTCCTTTTTTAAGAATTGGCTGAACAAGGAGCAGGGAAAAACACGCTCCGTGGAAGAGTTGAAAAAAGACATTCAGGAAGATGCGGCTGTCGATTTTGCCGAGCTGAGCGAACAGGAGGCGGAGGTTGAAGCTGGAGAGGCCGTACCGGCTGCGGAGGCCCGGAACCAGAAAGTGCGGACGGACCTGTCTCTTCACCCGGCCTGGGAGCAGCAGTTGGACAACGAGAAAAAGTACACCCTCCGTTTTCTGCAGGCACAACTGCCGGATGTGCCCGCCGGAAGCATCAGCGTGACCGGATTCAGCCTGATTCCGAATCCGGAGGGCCTTACTGTGGCGATGTTTGTCCGCAATGGTCTGGACCGCCCCGTGCGGTTTAAAGACATTACCCTGGCGATCTATCTGGACGACAAGCCGTTTGCTCGTCAGCGGGTTGATCTGAGCGGAATGGGATCGATTCCGCCGCGCAGCAGCCGTCCGTGGGAGGTCTTCTTTCCGGAGGGCACGTACCTGCATGAGAATTTCAGCTTCACACGCTGGAAAGTGATGATGAAGGCGCAGGCCAACCCTTACGTCTGGCCCAATCATCTCGACCTCGACCCGCAGATGGAAGCACGCATGACTGAACGGCAAAAAGACCGCCTGGAGCTCTTGATCCATTCACTGCCGCCGATTGAGGCCGAATCCGTAGAGGCTACCGGATTTGACATCGGCTGGACGAAAAAGGGAGAACTGGTGGTGGCCGTGCTGTTCCGTAATGGCTTGCCGGTAGACTATCGCCCGGACCAATTGAAGATTACCGTTTCCGACACGGAGGGCGACGTGGTCGCAACCGGGGTGATAGACGGCAGCAGCATTCGGGTCCGTCCGGGGACCAGCCGTCCGTGGCTGTTTGTCTTCCCGGCAAATGCGGTGAAAAAGCCGAACGCCAGCCTGAAACGATGGGTGTTGGAGGTTACCTGACCGCCCCTGCATCTGCTATGTGTGATCCGCCGGTCGGGAAATGAGGAGGTTTTGTCATGAGTTGGTTGCTGGAAAACTGGTTTGGCTCCAAAGAGAGCCTGGAGCAAGTGCGTGAAGAGGTGCACAAGCACCTGCAAAAGGAGTTTTACCTGGGCGTGTCCGGGATCGACAATCCGGAGCAGTCGTCCAATCGCATCCCTTCCAAGGAAATGATCCTGAGCCTGCACGGCCCCTGGGGCGATAAGCTGGAGGAGCAGGAAACCGAGCTGCTGCAGTACATCCACGACGAGCTGCCGCCTGTGGTGCGGGATGAAGTGGGGATCTTCCCGTTTTTTACCCAGGTGACGCAGGAAGGGTACCTCGTGCTTACCTTTATCCGCAATGCCACCAGCCGCAGCATGCTGTTTCAGCGGCTGCCGCTGAGACTGGTGACGCCGGACGGAAAAGTCGTCGCACGCAAAACGTTTCATCTGCTGGAGTTTGGGCCGATCGGCGACAAGTCGAGCCGCCCGTGCGAGTTCCTGTTCCCGTGGAGCGAGTTTGACGACCTGCCGGATAAGGAAGTGCCGCTCACACTGGAGTACAAGAAACCCGAGAAAACAGCCGAGCATCCGGAAATGCTGGGCGGAGAGCTGACCGAAGAGGAGCAGCAGCAGTACCGGGAAAAGGCGGCCGCTCTGCCGGTTGAAGAAGGCCTGGTGGACCTGCAGGTGCTGGACATTACGGAAGGAACCAACAACGGCCTGAAGGTGGTCGTGCTGTTCCGCAACGGGCTGAACAAGCGCCTGGAGTTTACGGAAGTGCCGATTATCGTGCACGACAAGGCAGGAGATGCGGTAGCCCGCGTCCACTACACGCTGGAAAACTTGAAGGTGGAAGCCAAGGGCAGTCGGATCTGGGCGTTTGAAATCCCGGCGACGTCGATCAAGAAAGAAGGCGTGAAAGCCGCCGATTGTACCGCTTTCATCCCCAAGGCCAAACAGCAGAAAAAAGAGCAGGCTGCATCCGAAACCTCGCAGCCGAAGGGCTTTTTGCAATAACGGAACGTTTCAGGGAGACCCCCTTTTGCCGCGGCGGAAGGGGGTTCTGCCGTTTGCCGGGTATGTCGTCAGCGTTCCAAGAATTGGATTGACAGGGTTGCGTTTCGTCCATTTATTCCGCTATGCTAGATAGATAGAATGAAGAGAGAAGGGCATGTGACCCGCCACTACCTGCATTCCTTGTGTTTCGCCGGCATGCGGAAACAGGGGAGGAAGGACTGTCATTTTCATGAGGAGAGTTATCATATTGGGGCTTGTGGTCGCCATCGGACTGACAGCCGCTTTCGCGAACGTCAGAGCCGCTGCGGCGGCCGGAATTACATCGGACCGGTACATAAACAACCAGACCCACCTGAAGCAGATCAAGGCGGACCAGGCGTGGAAAACGGTGAACAGCAACAATTCCATCATCATCGCCGTCTTGGATACAGGGGTGGATGCCAACCATCCCGATTTGAAAGGGAATGTGCTGCCGGGGATCAACCTGGTGAATCCGGGCAAGTCTCCCTATGACGACAGCGCAAACGGACACGGCACGGCGGTGGCAGGCATCATCGCGGCCAGGGGAAACAACGGCATCGGGGTGTCCGGGGTGCTGTGGAACGCCCGCATCCTGCCGATCAAGGTGCTGGACAAATACGGCCAGCAGGACAGTATTGACGTGGTGGCCAAGGGGATACACATGGCGCTGGATCGGGGGGCCAAGGTGATCCTCATGTCGGTCAGCAGCATGTCGTACTCCAAAGCCTTGACGGAGGCGGTCCAACGGGCGGAAGCGAGCGGAGCGGTGCTGGTGGCGGCCAGCGGCAACGAGAGCGACCGGGTCGCCTATCCGGCTGCTTATCCGACCGTCATCGCCGTCGGGGCGGTCAAAAGCAACAACGAACCGCTGTACGAGTCCAATTCGGGGCCGGAGTTGAATCTGGTGGCACCCGGCATGAACGTGTACACCACCAAGCCCGGAGGCAAATACGGCACGTTGAGCGGCACATCGGCCGCCGCTCCCCAGGTGGCCGGGGCCGCTGCGCTTGTGCTGGCACGCCATCCCGGCATGTCGCCGTTCGATGTGCGGCAGCTCCTGTACCAGACCGCCACCGATCTCGGCGAGCGCGGCTGGGACCGGCGAACGGGCTACGGCCTGCTCAATGTCTACCGGGCCGTCCGAACCAATCCCTCGACGGATTTTCACGAGCCGAACAACAGCATGGGACAAGCCAGTCCGTTTCCCATCGAGTCGCAGATTCGCGGCCGGCTCAACCCGTCCGACACGATCGACTGGTACAAGATGGATATTCCCTACGACGGAAAAGTGACGTTGAGGGGTTCTGTCACCACATCGATATCGTCCCCCATGGCCGCCACGTTTTATTCGGAGAATCGCACGCCGGTCACGTATTACATCGGCAACGGCGATACCCTGACGGTTCCGGCCAAGGCCGGACGGATGCTGATCAAACTGCAGCGAAGCGGCGGGGTTAACGCGTTTACCTACGTGCTGACCAGCTCGTTTACGATCAACCCGGACCGCTACGAGCGAAACAACAACATGGATACGGCGCGTCCGCTGGTCGGGAATCAGATCAGCGTGACCGGCAATTTTCACGAAGAAGGCGACCAGGACTGGTTTTCCTACTACGTGCGCGAGTATGGCCGGCTGAACATTACCGTTACCCCTGACACCAAGCGGATGGATCTGAACATGCGCATCGGCAAACAGGGGCAGGGATGGGAAGAGTACGACACCGGGGACCGGGACGACCCGACCGAGCGGGCGCAAAAAGAGGTGTCGCCGGGCAAGTACTACATCCGGATCAGCGAGTACTGGCGCAATCAGGTAAACGGGGAATACCGGCTGGATTTGACCTACACGCCGGTTCGCAAGGACGTCAACGAACCCAACGATACGTATCGCCAGGCGTCTCATCTGGCCAGCGGCACGCTGATGACGGGCACCTTGCCGACCCATACCGACTCGGACTGGTTCCAATTTACCGTCGATTCGGAATCCTACGTCAGCGTTCGCGCGCCGTTTGTCCCCGTGTCCAGGGGGATGCGCATCGAGATCTACGGGTCCCAAACGTTCAATTATGCGCTGGCCGCTACCGACCAGGTGGCCCAGTTGTCTGATCAGGGCAAGGAAGTCATCGGATTGAAACTCAAGCCCGGCAGGTACTACATCCGATTGAGCAGCGCGGTTTCGTTCAAATACGACGCCTACCGCCTCACGCTGCACAAGGAGAAGCTGGTGGACGGCTACCGCGACATCGCCACTCACTGGGCCCGCTCCGACATCGCCCGGCTGACTCGAAAAGGGGTCGTCAAGGGCTTTGAAAACGCCACGTTCCAGCCCAACCAGCAGGTGACGCGGGCACAGTTTGCCACCATGCTGATCCAGGCCATGCGGGCCAAAGGGCTGCCGGTGGGGTCGTACACGGGCCGCAATCCGTTCGGCGACCTGTCCAGCTCCCATTGGGCGTACCAGTCGCTCTTGAAGGCTTATCAACTGGGGATTTTGCAGGGGTACCCCAACCGGACGATCAAGCCGAACCAGCCCATCTCCCGGGCGGAGATGGCCCAGATGACAGCCCGCGCCCAGAACCTGCTCTTGTACAAGCACAGCAGGTCTTCGTACCGTGACGTATCGACCAGCCACTGGGCGTCTCCGGCCATCGAGGCGCTCACCTCCAGAGGATGGCTGAAGGGATACGGGAATCTCTTCAAGCCGCAGGGACACGCGACCCGGGCCGAGGTGGTCGTCCTGTTGGCCAGGGTCTATCAATTGTGATCTTCAGAAAAGGAGAGGACATCGAGATGAACAAAGCGACAAAAGGATTGCTTGCAGCCGCGGTAGTCGGAACGGCCATTTTTGCTTCCCAGGCGATGGCTGACGGCGGAAGCGCCGGCGTGCCGGGTTCCGCAGACGACCCGGTCGTGACGAAGAGCTACGTCGATCAGCAGATCCAACGAGCGCTGGGCAGTGGAGGCGGCAGCGGGACCAGCGGATTGACCGTGGTGGAGCTGTATCCGGGCCAGACGCTGTACGGCTTTGAAGGGACGGAATTCATCGTCCGCACCGGACAGGTGCAGGCTGTCGCCGGCGACAAGGGAGATGGTCTGACCGACATTACGGAGGGGGCGGATCTCCGTGCCGGTGCACCGGTTTCCCACAACCACCTGCTCCTGATCGCCCGCTCCGACAACCGCGGTTTGCGGCTGGACCCGAACTACGGCGGCGTGGCCTACATCATGGTGCGCGGCAAATACGAAATCCGCTAAGTGCATATTGACACCGAAGAGAAAAACCAGTATCCTATTATCCGTAATGGATACTCTTATCCAGAGCAGGCGGAGGGACTGGCCCTATGAAGCCCGGCAACCGACTTGAGCGGTGCTAACCAGCAGAACGGATATCTGTTCTGGCCGATAAGAGGTAAGGAACGCATCAAAACAAGCACCTTTTCCTCAAACGGAAAAGGTTTTTTTTTGCATGTGCCTTCGTCTGATAAGAACCTGTTTCGGCTACCACACTATTTGTATGAGTCCAAAGGAGGTCGTACACATGGCATTGCAAAAAGGTCGTCGTCTGTTCACTTCTGAATCTGTCACCGAAGGTCATCCGGATAAGATTTGTGACCAAATTTCCGACGCCATTCTGGATGCGATCCTGGCAAAGGATCCGAACGCCCGCGTGGCTTGCGAAACGTCCGTAACCACCGGTCTCGTGCTCGTGGCGGGTGAAATCACCACCAACACCTATGTGGACATTCAAAAGCTGGTGCGCGACACGATCCGCGAAATCGGCTATGACCGCGCCAAATTCGGTTTTGACGCAGACACGTGCGGCGTCATCACCGCGATCGGCGAGCAGTCTGCCGACATCGCCCTGGGTGTGGACCAGGCCCTGGAAGCGCGCGAAGGCAAGATGACCGACGAGGAAATCGAAGCGATCGGCGCCGGCGACCAAGGGTTGATGTTCGGGTTTGCCTGCAACGAAACGCCTGAACTGATGCCGCTGCCGATCAGCATGGCGCACAAGCTGGCCCGCCGCCTGACCGAAGTGCGCAAAAACGGCACGCTCAGCTATCTGCGTCCGGACGGCAAAACGCAGGTGACCGTGGAATACGAAGGCGACAAGCCGGTGCGCATCGACACCATTGTCATCTCCACCCAACATGCGCCGGAAGCGACGCTGGAACAAATCAAGAAAGACCTGATGGAACACGTCATCAAGCCGGTCGTTCCCGCTGAACTGCTGGATGACGAGACCAAGTACTTCATCAACCCGACCGGCCGTTTCGTGATCGGCGGTCCGCAGGGCGACGCCGGTTTGACCGGACGCAAAATCATCGTGGACACTTACGGCGGCTACGCTCGTCACGGCGGCGGCGCGTTCTCCGGCAAAGACCCGACAAAGGTGGACCGCTCCGGCGCATACGCAGCGCGCTACGTGGCGAAGAACATCGTCGCGGCCGGCCTGGCGGACAAGTGCGAAGTGCAGGTAGCGTACGCCATCGGTGTGGCACAGCCTGTGTCCATCAGCGTGGATACGTTCGGCACCGGCAAGATCGCCGAGGAGGAGCTGGTGAAGCTCGTCCGCAAGCACTTCGACCTGCGCCCGGCAGGGATCATCAAGCAGCTTGACCTGCGTCGTCCGATCTACAAGCAAACCGCCGCATACGGTCACTTTGGGCGTAACGACCTGAATGTGCCGTGGGAGAAGACAGACAAGGCGGAAGCGCTGAAACAGGACGCTGCCAATCTGTTGAACTAACAACCGAGTAGGGAGAGCCTAGTGTACGCACTAGGCTTTTTTTCTTGGATAGGAATGGTAATCCAGTCATAAAGGAATCCGTTCACCGGTGTCGAATCACTATGTAGGCTGTAAGGAGGGATTTTGTTGCCGAAAAGGTGGCCCTTCTTCCTTGTCATTCTGGTGTCGTTCGGTCTGGTCGTGACTGCCGGACTGCTCGGGGGTGTGCATCTTCCAAATAAGAACATGCCAAAAGTGCAACATTTTCCCCCGGTTCCTACGTCTATAAGCACAAGCGGGGAGGAAGCCGCTGCAGCGCGGGAACGAACGGCCGAAAAGGACGAAGCCGTCGTACCCAGGCAGTGGTATCGAAATCGGGTGGTGGTGCTGACCTACCACCATGTGTCGAACCAATTGAACCAACGCTATGTGATTGACCCGGACCAATTTGCCCGGCATATGGCGTTTTTGCGCGAGAATGACCTGCATCCGATTTCGCTGTCGGAGTTTTTGCGTTTTGTCGACACCGGCGTGCTGTCCACCGACAACGCCGTGCTGATTACGTTTGACGATGGATACGAGAGTTACTACACGCATGCGTTTCCCGTGCTGCGCCGGTACCAGTTTCCATCCGTCAATTTTGCCATAGCAGGTCGGCTGCGGGACACCGTGGAGCGCAAGCGAGAAAATATGACGACACCGTTGACTCGCCAACAGATAAAAGAAATGCTCGTTTCCGGGCTGGTGGATATCGGCTCACACACTTACAGTCTGCATGAACAGGCCGCCAGCAGCGAATGGGGAGAATGGGGGCCAAAGACCGCTCCCGTATACATGGAGGATGTGCAGCGCCTGGAAGACGAGCAGGAATACCGGAACCGATTGTACGTTGACTTTACCATGTCCCGCGTCGGCCTGAGCGATCTGGTGGGCCGACCGGTGGATACCATATCCTTGCCGTTCGGCTTTTTCAATGACATCGTTCTGCAGACAGCCCAACAAGCCGGCTACCGTTACGTGTTCAACTCCAATCCGGGAGTGGTGACACCCGGCGTCAATCCGCTGGCCATCCCGCGCTTTGACGTCGGTTTGCGCGAGATGGATACTGCCCAACTCCACCAGCTATTTACGAAAGCGAAAAACGGATTTGAAGGAGAGCAGGAATGAATCAGGCAATCAGCATCAGCATGTTGGATGGAGTGATTAAACGAACGATTGAGACGGTGGAGGCAAGCAAGGCGCAAATCTTTGAGATTTCGGAACATGCACGCCAGCAGGGCAATGCGTTAAAGCTGGAATTGCATGAATTGCGACAAGAAATTTCCAAAGTGATACAAAAGGTGGACGCGCTGGAGCTCGCCTACCGCAAGTCGCGCAACCGGCTGGTGCTGGTGAGCCGCAACTTCCACACCTATACGGAAGAAGACATCCGCATCGCGTACGAGGAAGCGAGCCGCATCCAGGTGGAGCTGTCCATTTTCCGGGAACGGGAAAACAACCTGAAGCGCAGGCGCAATGATCTGGAGCGGCAGCTTCGCAATCTGGAGGAGACGATCGAGCGGGCGGAAAAGCTGGTCACGCAGATGGGGGTTGTGCTCGGGTACCTGACCGGCGACTTGAGCAAGGTCGACGAAGCGCTGGAGACGGCCAAGCAGCATCAGATGATGGGGTTGAAGATCATTCAGGCCCAGGAGGAAGAACGGAAGCGCGTCGCGCGCGAAATTCACGACGGTCCGGCCCAATCGATGGCCAACGTGGTGCTGCGCTCGGAAATCGTGGAGAAGATGCTGAAAAACGACCGCATCCTGGAAGCGCAGATGGAACTGTACGAACTGAAAGAGATGGTCCGCATGAGCTTGGCCGATGTTAGGCGGATCATTTTTGACCTGCGGCCGATGGCGCTGGACGATTTGGGGCTGGTGCCCACGCTGCAGAAATACATTCAAACCTACGAGGAGCGAACGCACGTCTCCGTCGACCTGGTCGTGTTTGGCGTGGAGCAGCCGCTCAAGAGCTCCGTCAAAGCCGCCATCTTCCGTCTGGTACAGGAGTGCCTGAACAACGTGGAAAAGCATGCGGGGGCCAGCACGGTCCAGGTGAAACTCGAGTTCTTGGAGGATTCGCTGGTTCTCGTTGTCAAAGATGACGGGGTCGGCTTTGACGTAGACAAGCGCACAGCCAAAGGAGGGTCCTTTGGGCTGTTGGGAATGAAGGAGCGGGCGCAGCTGCTCGAGGGTACGATGGAGCTGCAGTCGTCGCCTGGAGAAGGAACGAAAGTGATGTTTCAAATACCGGTTAAATTTTGAGTGCGAAATCGTGCATAGGGAGGATGAACATGGAGAAAAGGCAGCAAGAAATCCGGATTGTCATTGTGGACGATCATCAACTGTTCCGTGAAGGCGTAAAGCGGATTTTGGAAATGGAGAGCGATTTTCGGGTAATCGGCGAAGGTTCCGACGGGGAAGAGGCGTATCGCCTCGCCGAGGAGCACAAGCCGGATGTGGTCCTGATGGACATTAACATGCCCAATGTCAACGGTGTCTCCGCCGCGGAACACGTCATTTCCGTAAGCCCGGATACCCGTGTGATCATCCTGTCCATTCATGACGACGAAGGCTACGTGTACCGCACGCTGCGTTCCGGAGCGTCCGGCTATCTGCTGAAAGAGATGGGGACGAACGATCTGGTGGAAGCCGTTCGCGTGGTGGCCGGAGGCGGCGCGTATATCCATCCGAAAGTAACAGGCAAGCTGATTGAAGAGTTTCGCCGCCTGAGCGAACAGGAAGGAGCGTCGGAACGGACGTTTGCGGTAGAGGATTCGGAGCCGGTCGATCCCAAGGTGATCGAGTCGCTGACCCGCCGCGAGCGCGAGGTCCTGCAGTTGATGGCGGAAGGGAAGAGCAACCGGGCCATCGGGGAGTTTTTGTTTATCAGTGAGAAGACGGTCAAAAACCACGTCAGCAGCATTTTGCAAAAACTGAGCGTTCAGGACCGGACGTAGGCCGTGGTCATTTCCATCAAAAACGGCTGGGTAAAACTGTAAAACAAGAAGGCGGCTGCACCATGAACAAGCCATTCCGCATACCTTGATTGCAGGAGGAGGTATGACCGTGATGGAAGAGTTGGTGGTGTGGCTGTTGGCGGCATATGGCTGCTCCTCTCTGATGGTGACGCTTGCAAACCGCTGGATCAGCCGGATGGCGGAACGCGCGGACCAATCATGCGTGCATTACCGGCTGCTGCTCGGCAACTCGGAGCAGGTGGTGGAATACGCGGTCCGGCGGCTGCAGGTCCGTTCGTATTGGAGCGGCACGCCCATACGCATCTCGTATGTCGATTACGGATCGACTGATGATACATGTGGCATCATGGCTGTTTTGAAACGGGCCGGCCACCTCTGCGCCGACAACGGGGAAGAGGCGGCTGCCGTCCCGGCCGTGACCATAGACCTTCGCCGTACGGGCGAGTGGGAGCGCGCGATGTAGCGCGCTTTTTCTTTTGCCGTGGTTCCGCTTCACGGGACGATGGTTGTCCCGAAATATTTGCGGGCAGCCGCTGTCTTTTTGCACACTGGTCGTGTGGAGACAAGGGGGACGGAGGCGGTAGTGTGCGAGAGTACCTGCTCTATGTAAAAGTGGGGGACGAGGCGGCGCACGTGTATGTGACGCCGTGTTTTGCGGTGGATCAGACGTATTGGCGGGAGCGGGACGGCTGCAGGCTCCACGTCATCGGCAAAAGCCCGTCGCTGGCGCTGGCCTTTTACCTGAGAGGAGTGCTGAACGCGCGGCTGCAGGGACGGGACGTCGGGGAAGAGGATATTGCCGCCATGCGGGAATGGGCGCTGGCGCATGTCAGGGAAACCAACGCCTTGTACGGCCGGGAAGCGCGGGACATGCAGCCGCTCAGGGGAGAGTGGTTTTTGTTCGAGAGGGCCGGGGAAGACGCGGGGGATGCGGATGGCCGACAGGCTGATGAGGGGGAAGATGCCGATGCCGGGAGGGAGGCACCGTTCGGTCCGGGAGCCCCTTTCTCCGCTGGTGCCCTTCCCGATCTTCGCGCAGACAGCGAGCGGCTGCATCTGCTGCTGCAGGGACGCGCTTTGCTGCTGGAAGAGCTGGACGGCTTTCTGCACAGGCGCGGCTGGACAGGAAGTCTGCGCGGGGAATGTCTGCAGTGGCTGGTTCTCGACGGGAAAGCGGAGTGGCGGCCGGGCATTGAGCTGTTTGTGAGGCGGGACTGGTGGCGCCGCCGTTTGGCGATGCGGTGCGGCCGATGCGGCAGCGAGCGGGGGATCGCGCTCACGCTCTGCCACTCCTGCGGGCAGGGCTGCGCATACTGCACGACATGTTTGGACATGGGCAGAAGCAAATGCTGCACGCCGTATCTCTGCGTTCCCGGCAAACGCACCCGCTTTCGCAAGGACAGCGCGGCGGCCGCTCTCCAGTGGGAGGGGCGGTATTCGCAGATGCAGGCGGCAGCGGCGGAACGGGCCAGGCGCTTCGTGGCGGCCAGCAGACCGGGGCCTTCGGCGTTTTTGATGTGGGCGGTCTGCGGAGCGGGGAAAACCGAGCTCTTGTTCCCAGCCATCCGGGAGACGCTGGCGGACGGCGGACCGGTGTTGATCGCCACGCCGCGCAAGGACGTGGTGCTGGAGTTGGCGCCCCGTTTGCAGCGCGTTTTCCCGGGGGCGCGCGTGATCGCCGTTCACGGGTCCAGCCGGGAGAAATGGGAGGACGCCGACATTACCGTCGCCACCACCCACCAGGTGATGCGGTACTATCAGCGCTTTCCCCTGGTCGTGCTGGATGAGGCTGACGCTTTTCCGTACCACAACAACCCTGTCTTGTACCGGGCGGTTTCCCGCGCCGTTCAGCCCGGTGGGAAAACCCTGTATCTGAGCGCCACGCCGCCCCGCTATTTGCGGAAGCGGCTAGTCCCATCCGCATTTCGTTTCCCGACACACTCCGCTACCCACGTGCTGCTGCCGGGGCGGTATCACGGGTTTCCTCTGCCGGTGCCCAGGGTGTGCACGGTGGCTGCCCTGGACAAGCGGATGCGGCAGGGGCGTCCCGTGCCGCCGCTTCTCGATGGTGTCAAGGCTTCCCTCGCAGCCGGCCGTCAGGTGTTCGTCTTTGTCCCGCGGGTGGAGGACGTTCCCCGGGTCCTGCAGTATTTGCAGGCCCGCCTGCCGGATCACGCAAACGCGATGGCGGGCGTCCATGCCGCCGATCCGGAGCGGGAGCAGAAGGTGCGCCTCTTTCGGGACAAGCGTCATGCGGTGATGGTGACCACCACCATTCTGGAGCGGGGCGTTACCATTCCGCGCAGCGACGTGATTGTGGTCGGGGCGGATGCCCCCGTTTTTGACGAGGCCTCCCTCGTCCAGATTGCCGGACGCGTGGGCCGCTCCGCCGACGCGCCGGAGGGAACGGTGCTGTTTATCCAGTCTCATCGTTCCACCGCACCCTACGCTGCCATCAGGCAGATTCGCAGGATGAACCGGCTGGCGGAGCGGCTGCGGAAAAAGGAGGCGCCATCATGCTGCGGGAGCCGTGTGTAAGCTGTGGCGGCCGGGTGGCCTCGCGGGAGCGGGAGGCGGCGGTCCGGCGCTTGTCTCTGACCATAGCGCGTTCCGCCCGCTACCCGGCGGTCTACCGACTGCTGGACGGACTGGGGCTGTGTGCCGATTGTCTTCGGCTCCTGCCGCTCTTGGGAGAGCGGATTTGCATCCAGTGCGGACGGGATATGGGCGGCCGGACGCCTTCCCTGCTGTCGGATCGACAGAAGTGCGGGGACTGCGCGTCTGTCAGGGATGAACCGTTGGCAGGCAACCGGGGGCTGCTTGTCTACAACGAGTGGGGAAAAGACATGCTCAGCCGTTTCAAATACAGAGGAGACGAACGCATGGCCGGCTTGTTTGCCGCTTTGCTGGCGCTGGCCTTTTACCGCTACTACGGATCAATCCGGTTCCGGTGTGCAGCGGCTGTTCCGCTCCATGACAACCGTTTGCGGGAGCGCGGCTTCAACCAGGTGGAGCTGATGGTGAGCGGTCTGGGCAAACGCATCGGCGTGGAGGTTGTCCCCCTGCTGGCGCGGACGAGACATACCCCGAAACTGAGCAGGCAGGGAGGGCGTACGGCGCGGCAGGAGAGCATGCGGGGAGCGTTTGAGTGGGTGGGCCCCGCATCCTGTCGTAAACGCGAGCCGGATATCGTTGGGGATGGCGGCGGATCAGATGTCCGTGAACGTGGGGGCACGCTGCTCTGGTGGCGGAGAATCGGCTCGGCATTTCTTGGGCGTCGGCTCATGGCTCCCGACGCCATCCTGCTCGTGGACGATATCTACACCACCGGTTCCACGCTGCGTGCGTGCGCGGAGACAATCAGGGGGCAGGTGGGGCATGGCTGCCGCGTCTATTCGCTGACGGTCTTTCGGTAGAACGGCCGGCCGTCTCACAACTCTGTCAGATTCTCTTGATAGCCATCTTGGAAAAAATACGCTATGATGGAAGTACAGCGGGAAGAACATCAAGAGCAAGAACGGGGAGATAAAAGGAGTTGTGCTTATGTCGCTGGGCAAACTGTCTAACTGCTCGCGCTGCGGTGCCCTGTTTGTGCAGGTCGTTCGCGATATTTGCCCCACATGTCATCAGACGATCGAAAAAGAGTATGAACGGTGCGCCTCCTATCTGCGGAAGCGGGAAAACCGGGGGGCGACGATCTATCAGCTCAGTGAAGCAACCGGGGTTTCCGTTAAACAGATTACCCGATTTATCAGAGAGAGACGAATCTCCATCGCCAACAACCCCAACATGGGATATCCGTGCGAGAGATGCGGGTCCTTGATTCGCAGCGGACAGTATTGTGACGACTGCACCAAGCATCTGCAGCGGGACATCGTGCAGGATCTTGACGTTGAGCGGCGCCTGGAAGAAGAAAAGAGGATCCGCTTGGCGGAGGCTACCTATCGAAGAAAGCCGAATCGTGACGAATAGTTTTCGCGGAAAAAACTAATCGATCGCCGACATTTTGCCGATGATACTACTAAGAAGTATCATCGGTTTTGTTGTTCAGATGAGGATATGGAGCGATCCTGCTCCCCAGTCTTTTATGTCTGTTTGGATTGAGAGGATGGTTTTTCAGATGCGCATACAGGAACCGAACCGCACGGGAATGATAAACGCCTACAGCAAAACGGGTCAGACGCCGGTCGGCAAAGAGCGAAAGGTGTCCATGGGCAAGGACGAAGTGAACATTTCGGCGGAAGCCCTGGAGATGCTGAAGCAGGTGGAGGACCCCGACTCTCCCGCGCGCCGGGAAAAGATACAGCGCTTGAAAAAGCAGGTGGAGGAAGGGACGTACCGCGTTCCCAGCGACAAGATTGCTGACAAGATCCTGTCCTTCTGGCGGAAGCTGTAAGGGATGCAGCGCGACAACCTCGAGAGGAAAGCTGAGGTGGCCTCATGACGAAGTGGCATGAACTCTACGAGCTGCTCGACAACTTGATCCAACTGCACAAGGCGCTGTATACGCTCGCCGTACAAAAAAAGGACGTGCTGATCAAGGGGAACGTGGATGAACTGGTGGCCATCACCAAGCAGGAACAGAAACTGATCAAGGCCGTCGGCAGCGCCGAGGAGGCCCGCCAGGCCGTGGTGGCCCACTTGTTCGCTTCCCTGGGTTTCACCCGGGACAACGGCACGATTTCCGACCTGATCAAGCTGACGACCAGCGCGGAAGAGAAGATGCGTCTGACCACGTACCGCGACGAACTGATGCGGATTGTCTCTGAACTGCGGGATGCCAACGAGCTCAATCAGCAGTTGTTGGAACAGTCCCTTTCTTTTGTCAACATGACGCTCAACCTGATCACGGATGCGCCGGAGGATGACTATATCTACGGAAATCCGGCGGCGGATACATATCGTCACACAAGCCGGACGCTATTCAATAAAAAAGCGTAAAGAGGTGTCTATATGCGTTCTACATTTCACGGGCTGGAAGTGAGCAAACGCGGGCTTTTTGCCCAACAGGCGGCATTGAATACCACCGGCCACAACATCGCCAACGCCAATACGGAAGGGTACACTCGTCAACGGGTAAACATGGTGGCCACACCCGGCATCCCCTATGTAGGCATGCACATGAACAGAGAGGCAGGACTGCTGGGGACTGGGGTTATGGCAAGCGACATTCAACGTCTGCGCGAAGATTTTTTGGATCTCCAGTATCGGAAAGAGAACAAGACGCTTGGGTACTGGGAAGTGAAGTTGGACGCCCTGAACAAGATCGAATCGATTTTGCAAGAACCGTCGGATACCGGCCTGCAGAAGGTCATGGACCAGATGTGGCAGGCGTGGCAGGATCTGTCCAAAGATGCGGCCGATCCATCCGCACGGGCGGTCGTACGTGAACGTTCAATAGCGGTAGCAGAAACGTTTGCCAATACCTATAATCATTTGCTGGATATTCAACGTGACTTTGACAACGTAATAAGCGTCAAAGTACAGGAAATCAACTCTCTCGCCAGTCAAATCGCCCACTTGAACACAATGATCAGTGACGTAGTTCCGCATGGATATGCGCCCAACGATTTGTACGACCAGCGCGATGTATTGATCGACAAATTGTCCAAGCTGACCGACGTAAAAGTGATCCAAGCTGAAAACGGCATGGTAAACATACAGATTGAAGGCAAGGACTTGGTAACCGGCAGGACGGCTGTACCGATGGCGGCGACCAAAAACGCGGTGACTGGCTTCTACGATATTGCGCTGGGCGGGGCGGCGTTCGTTCCGACGCAGGGAAGCTTGGCGGGGCTGGTGGAAGCGCGTGACAAAATCATACCTGACACCCTGAAGCAGCTCGATCTTTTGGCCATTAACCTGACGAAAGAGATCAATAATGTCCACAAAACGGGGCTTACGTTAACCGACATCCGCAACGGAAGCGCATCTTCGGCCATTCCGCTGTTTGTCGATGCAGTTACTGGGGGGAGCGCTGATCCTGCTGGAGCCAATCGAATCGCGATCAACCCGGCGATTCTTGCGAGTCTGGATAACATAGCCGCTGCCAAGCCGGATGCAAGTGGCAAAGGCTCGATGGGCAACAATGAAAATGCTCTGGCGATTGCGGCAATCAAGTTCAAAGTGATTCCGCCAGGTACCGGGCCCAATGATTTTAAAGAAGCAACGACGCTGGATGACTTCTATCGATACACCATCGGTCAACTGGGTGTCAACGGGCAGGAAGCGGCCCGCAATCAGAAAAACTCCGAGACGCTGGTCGGCATGGTGGATTCCCAAAGACAGTCCGTGTCCGGTGTTTCCATCGACGAAGAGCTGTCGAATTTGGTGAAATACCAGCAAGCGTACAATGCTTCCGCACGTGCAATGACCAGTGTGGATGAAGTTTTGGACAGGATTATTAACGGAATGGGACGTGTAGGACTGTAGTCGTTTGTGAATAGCTGTCGTAGGGGGATCAAGTATGGCAATGCGCGTGACGCAGAACATGTTAAACAATAATATGCTTCGCAACTTGCACAATTCCATGGGAAACATGAACAAGCTGCAGGAACAGCTCTCGTCGGGAAAAAAAATTTCCAAACCTTCGGATGATCCTGTAATCGCAGCGAGAGCGGTGTATTACCGGTCGGCTGTGATTGAAAATGAACAATACGTCAGCAACCTGAACCAGGCGCGTTCCTGGTTGGAAATGTCGGACAAGTCGCTGGAGGAGGGCAATAATGTTCTCCAACGGGTACGTGAGCTGTTGATCTACTCCGGTGACCCTGCCGTGGGTCCTGACTCGTTAAAAGCATTGGCCACGGAGATTACTCAACTAAAAGACCATTTGGGTACTGTTGCCAATCAGTCGATCAACGGTCGGTATATTTTTGCCGGAACGGATACATTGACACCTCCGTATGACCAAACAACAGGGGATTTTACCAATACGAACTCCGAACAGATTTCGTTGGAAGTATCGCAGCAAATCTTTCTCCCGATCAATCCGAACGGTCAGGCAGTCTTCAATTATCCCGATCCGGCCAACAATGTATTTAAACTCTTGGATAAAATCATTACAGATTTAAACAATGGTCAGCCAGTCACTCAATATCTGGATGATATGACGAGTCAAATTGACAACATGGTACGGGAACGGGCAGCACTGGGGGCACGTTCAAACCGCGTCGATCTGATTGAAGATCGCCTCCTCACCGAGGGTGTCACCATAACGGAACTGATGTCCGAGAATGAAGACACTGATATTGCCAAGGTCATTACCGATTTGAAAACGCAAGAGAATGTGCACCGCGCAGCTTTGGGAGCAGGGGCCCGCATCATTCAACCGTCGTTGTTGGACTTTCTCCGCTAAACGGTAAGAGGTAGGAGGGAGCGACCGTGCAGGTACCACAGATTCGGCTGCAGCAGACATTCGCGAAGTTGGGCTTGCAGATAACCAGGCCGGTGCAGGAAATCCAGCAGCCGCGTGCCGAGCTAAACTTGCATCAAGAACCCGCTGTTTTGGAGATTCGTCAGCCTCGGGGAGTTCTCACCATGGATACCTCGGAGGCCCAAGCCAACATCGACCTGCGCGGTCCCCTTCGCCGATCACGGGACAACGCGGAATACGGCTACCAAAAAGCGATGGAGGCGATCGCTCAAATAAGCGAGGAGGGGGACCGTCTCCGGGCGATTGAGAATAAAGGAAATCCGATTGCCGATATCGCCTTTGAGGAAAGCGTCATCTACCACAATACCGAGATTATTGCTGAGGGATCGCTGGTAGGGGATGGCGTGGAGATTCATTATGAGGCTCGGCGACCTGAGATTAATGTGCAGATAGGCGGCGTGCAGATGAATCCCGAAATCAAACGGCCTATTCACAATTACACACCAGGTAAAGTTGAGGGATACATTCGCCAGTGGAACAGCTTGAAAATTGATTTTGTCGGGTTGAATGTGGACAGGAAGCTGTGAATAACGAAGCAGTATCGCAGCAAGGAAGGAGCTGTCAACAATGGCTGATAGCAAAATGGAGCTGGCAAAACTCTTCTTTGAAGAAGGATTACCAGGGTTTTACGATCTCCGGTTCTTTCAATTAACCCAGGAAGAACCGGGGAGTTGTTTTTTTTCGCTGCAATCGTTGGAAGATGAGAGGATTGGATTTTGGTTGGTCGACCCGTTCGCTTATTTTAAAGACTATGAATTCGAACTGGACAGCCGCACTAAAAAGATGTTGGACATCACGGAAGACACCCGTATCTTTGTCGCGAATATCATCACGCTGCGGGAAGGCGGCCATGTGACCGTAAACCTGAAAGCGCCGATTGTCGTCAATCAAGACAATTGCAAGGCAATACAGCTGGTCCTTGACCACGAAACCTACAGTTTGCGGCAGCCCCTGTTTCAACTGCGGCAAGCTGCGGTGAGGGAGTAGGTGAGCACATGTTAGTCTTATCCCGAAAGAAAAACGAATCCATTATGATCGGGGACGCCATCGAAATTAAGATTATCGGGATTGAGGGTGATGTTGTCAGGATCGGCATTGAAGCTCCCAAAGAGACGGGAATCTATCGAAAAGAGATTTACATGGCTATTCAGGAGGAAAACAAGCTGGCTGCCCAGACAAAGTTGGACTGGGCGACACTGAAACAGTGGTCAGCCGAAACAGAAGATGAATCGGGCGAGAAATGACTCGTCCGATTTTTTGTAGAAAAATAAGAAAAAGCACTAAAAAAGTTTCTCCACTCTACCGATAAAAGAAATGTAAGGGGCGATGACGCAAGCGCGCGATTGCGTGATTGCCCAAAGAATTAGGCAAAAAGTCACAGGGACGTGACTTTTCACACTCAAGGAGGAATCGTACATGCGTATCAACCACAACATTTCTGCGTACAACACTCATCGTCAACTGACTTTCAACAACACCAACGCTTCCAAAAACATCGAACGTCTCTCTTCCGGTTACCGTATCAACCGCGCTGGCGATGACGCAGCAGGTCTGGCGATCTCCGAAAAAATGCGCGGCCAAATCCGCGGTTTGGAGCAAGCTACCCGCAACGCTCAAGATGGTATCTCCCTGATTCAAACGGCTGAGGGCGCACTGAACGAGACCCACTCCATCCTGCAACGTATGCGTGAACTGGCGGTTCAAGCTGCAAACGATACTAACACCGCTACCGACCGTGCGAATTTGCAGGCAGAAGTCGATCAATTGGTAACTGAAATTGACCGTATTGCTCAGAACACAGAATTCAACACCACCAAATTGTTGGATGGTAATGCGACAGTTACAGCAGGTCTGAAATTCCAAATCGGTGCTAACAAAGGTCAATCCATTACCCTTACGATCAGTGATATGCAAGCTGCTGCTCTCGGTGTTGGAGCTGGTACTATCCTGGTCGATACTCAAGCAAACGCTGACAATGCAATTAAATTGGTTGACGATGCAATTGAAAAAGTTTCTACGCAACGTGCGGATCTTGGTGCCGTGCAAAACCGTTTGGAGCATACCATCAACAACCTGGGAGCTTCCGCTGAGAACCTGACGGCAGCTGAGTCCCGCATCCGTGACGTAGACATGGCGAAAGAAATGATGGAGTTCACCAAGAACAACATCCTGACGCAAGCCGCTCAAGCGATGCTGGCTCAAGCAAACCAACAACCGCAAGGAGTACTCCAACTCCTCCGCTAATCACTCTTTTACAGCGTGAAAAAGAGGCCTTAGGACAATTCCTAGGGTCTCTTTCTTAAGTGCAAAAAATTTTTAACTTAATTGAATATTAAACTTAATTTTAGTAAGAGGGGGTACGTGCATGCAGGTCATGAAGAAGATAGCACTCGTATTTTTTGCGCTGATCGTCATGATTAACGGCTTGCCTACGGCCAGTGCGGCCACTAACTATGTGACAGCATCCAAGAGTGTAAATCCTACATCGATTACAACGGAGGAAGAAGCAGAAGTAACCCTGAACATTACGGGTACTCCACCAGTAAACGTTGTTAAACCAAATGACGTGATCCTAATCATCGACCGATCAGGTAGTATGTTGCAGGAAAACAAGATGAACGCGGCGAAAGAAGCTGCCAAGCAATTTATTGATCTTATTGATTTTACGAAGCATCGTGTCGGAATTGTCGATTTCAGTTCGGATGCCAGACAGTTTGATCTGACAACAGATGCAGCAGCTGCAAAGGCATATATTGATAAGCTTAGTGCCAATGGCGCTACAGCTACAGGTGATGCAATTGATAAAGCCAGGGAATTGTTGGCCAACCATCGACCTGAAGCACAGCCTGTCATCGTATTGATGACCGATGGTGACGCTACGGTTCCTCAGGGCACCGCATATGAATATGCACTACAAAAGGCGAATGAGGCAAAGAATGAGGGGATTGTATTTTATACAATCGCTTTGTTGTTATCCACAGACAATCCTGATACAAGTGGCCCGAATCTTTTGTTGAAAGAAATGGCGACTACGGCACATCACCACCATTTTGTTTTAGGTTCAGTCGGGCTTGCAGAAATCTACAAAGCAATCGTACAAGAAATCGGGATGGCCAGCGCGTATGACGTAGTCGTCACCGATACCGTTTCTCCTGAGTTTGAGATTGTACCTGGTTCCTATGACAACAACATTCCTCAACCGACAGTATCGGGCAATACGTTAACCTGGAATTTCCTTGAACTGAAAAACGATACTCTTACGTTCACGTACAAAATTAGACATAAACAAGGAGCCGCAATAGGCACGTTACCAACCTCTACGAAATCAATCATAAACTATAAAGACTATACAGGAGCAGCTCGTTATTTCTCCATACTACCGGTCAATCTTACTGTAAAATATCCTGCTCCAGTCATTACATCCGTTTTGAATGATAATGGCCATATTAACGGTGGAGAGACGGTTACGATCAACGGCGATAAATTCCGCCCGGGAGTAAAGGTTACGTTTGGTACCAATCAGGCTACCAATGTTCAATTGGTAAATGAGAAACAAATCACGGTAACCGCCCCTCCGGGAGTGCAAGGTGATACCACTGTAACTGTTGTGAACGATGACGGGCAAAAAGCTTCGGCTCCATATCATTATTATGCGCAGCCGGAAGTTACCAGCATTAATCCGGCAAGCGGTCCGCTGGCAGGAGGAAATACCATTACCATTTACGGTAAGTATTTCATGCCGGGCGTTACTGTGAAATTCGGAGATGCTAGCGGAAGTGTAACGAGATACGATGGTTACCTGAAAGTTGTAGTTCCCGCAGGTACGGCTCCGGGAGCGGTAAATCTGGAAATCAAGAATCCTGACGGTACAAAGGTGGATGTCCCCAATGGGTACACATATGAAGCACCACCCGTAATATTGCCGAAAATTACTGCCCTTTCTCCAAACAGCGGATTGGTTTCAGGCAACGAATATGTGTATATATCGGGAGAAAACTTTGCCAGCGGGTTAAAAGTATATTTTGGAAGTTATCAGGCGACCGTAACAAATTATTACTCCGCGACTAGCATTAAAGTGAAAACGCCTGCTGTTTCGCAGGCGGGGCCTGTTGATGTGAAGATTGTAAATCCCGATGGACAAGAGGCAACGTTGACGAACGGGTTTACGTACAATCCTTTACCTCCTGCACCGGCACCGGAAGTTACTTCCGCTTCTCCAAACAACGGTCTTATGGCCGGTGGAGAAACTGTTTATGTAAATGGAAAGAACTTTGAAAACGGCCTGAAGGTTTATTTTGGTTCGAATGAGGCAACACTACTTTCCTATCTTTCCAACACGCAAGTGAAAGTAAAGGCACCGCAATCTACCGTTGAAGGTCCTGTAGATGTTTCCGTAGTGAATCCGGACGGACAGTCTGGAGTGTTGACAGGGGGCTATATCTATAAAGCTGCAGAGATCAAACCGGCACCGACGATCACAAGCATTAATCCGAATACAGGGATTACCGCTGGTGGAACGGCTGTGTTCATTACCGGTAAGGATTTTCAAACGGGAGCAAAAGTCACTTTTGGCAACAAAACAGTAAATTTGGACTACTACTATGACGCGACAAGAGTGAAAGTAAAGACACCGGTAGTTGCAAGTGCAGGTCCTGTCGATGTGACGATTACCAATCCGGATGGTCAAAGCTTTACCGTATCGCAAGGTTTCACCTATCAAGATCCACAAGTTACGATCAGCAGCCTGTCGCCAAATAGCGGACCGGTAACTGGCGGAACAAGCGTTTATGTAACTGGGCAAAACTTTGATCCGAATCTGACCGTTACAGTCGACGGTATGCAAGTTCCAATCGATACTTACTTTGACAGCACGAGATTCAAGATCAAAATGCCGAGCGCATCTGCGGTAGGTCCGGTTGATATTGTCGTTACGAATCCTTCGGGTCAGTCTGCTACTGCGACATATACGTATGTAGAACCGCCATCCTTGCCAGTGCCTACGTTAACCAAGCTCAGTACGACAAGTGGACCGGTAAGCGGTGGAACCTACGTTTACATTGACGGTACGAATTTGGAGCAAGTAAAAATATCGTTTGGTGGAGTTGTAGTAAGCCCGACAACCATACTTAGCCCAACGAAGATAAAAGTCCGCGTGCCGGCGGCGAGCGGACCGGGAATTGTAGACGTAAAAGCAATCAATGCGGAAGGAAAGGAAAGCAACGCACTTCCATTTGAATACAAGTAAATTTGAATAAAAAGTAACTAATTAAATCAAGGATCCTCAGGGTGAATGTAGTGTACTTTCACTCTGGGGACTTTCTTTTTGATTTTATAAAGTTTCTTGTTCTTCCGATATAAGAATATTGAGATGTACTAGGATGACATAAGGAGATTAGACGATCATGAATAAAAAGAAACGGCTTGTGCTGGTACCGCAATATATGCGCAAATTCGTGTGTATCGGTTCTGAATGTGAAGATACGTGCTGTAAGGGTTGGCAGGTAAATGTCGATAAAGCTACCTACAAGAAATACAAAAAGGTAACGTATCCTACATTAAAACCTTTGTTGGAGGAAAATATTAAACGGATTCGGTCTAATTCAAGTGAAGAGAGTTATGCAAAGATTCTGCTTGATAAAGAAAAAGGGTGTCCTATGCTGACGCAAGAAGGATTATGTGGGATACAACTGGCCTTGGGAGAGCAGTATTTGTCGAATGTATGCTTAACTTACCCTCGCATTACCAATCAGGTAAACGGCATCCTAGAGAAATCTGCTACTACGTCTTGTCCAGAAATTACTCGTCTTGCCCTGCTAAATCCACAGGGTATCGAGTTTGACGAAATTGAAGAAGACGTAGAGACACGCAATATTATTAGCAAAAATATCAATACCAATATGGATAACCAACACTTAGTCCACTATTTTTGGGATTTAAGGATATTTACAATACAGGTGATCCAGAACAGAAACTTTTCCCTGAACGATCGTCTCATTATGCTTGGAATGTTTTACAAAAAAGTTCAAGAATATGTTGAGGCTAAAAACACTAATCAGATACCTGAATTAATTGATTCCTATAATAAATTGATTGCGGAAGGAGCCTTTACTGAAAGCTTTGCAAAACTACCTGCTCGCGTAGATGTTCAATTGCACATTCTTAAGCAGTTAATTGATTTTCGGCTTACTTCTTCTGCCGTTAACAGTATACGCTACAAGGAGTGTTTCGAAGATTTCTTACAGGGAATTCATTATCAACCTGGTGATACTCTTGAAGTGGTTACTGAACATTATCAGAAGGCATATAAAGAACATTATGAACCCTTTATGCATAAACATGAATACGTCATGGAAAATTACCTGGTAAATTACGTGTTTAAAAATGCCTTTCCTTTGGGTAAGGATAAAAATGCATTTGAAGAATTCGTCATGTTGGTTCTACACTATGGCTTAATAAAAATGCATTTAATCGGAATGACAGGTTATTACAAGCAGGAATTTAGTCTTGATCATGTGGTAAAATTGATTCAATCGTTTGCGAGAACGGTTGAACATAATCCTGTTTACTTAAACCAGATCTTTGATTTGTTAAAAGAGAACGGCTACACTTCCATGGCCTATATGGCCGTCTTTATAAAAAACTAAAAAAGGTTTCATCTTCAGTCAAAGAGGGTAATTTCTTTAGAAAACCCTCTTTCTTCATTAAGAGCTAGGGTAAATTTTTCTATTGCTCTTTCCGATATAAATGGTAGAAGCCATTGTGAGGAGGGGCAGGAATGGACATTGGTTCCATAAGCAAAGTTGGGAATTTTATAAATTCGTACGTGGAGCCTAGTACAAACACCCCAGAAAATCAAGATCACGCACGAATTGAACCGTATTACACGGAGAATATTGAAACAGAAAAATCCTACAACAAAGCAGAACTGAAAAAAGCCGTAGATGACTTGAACAAACTACTTCAGACGGAAAAAACGCACCTAAAGTTTACCATGCACGAAAAGTTGGGAGAGTATTATGTGCAACTTGTTAATGACGAGACAAATGAAGTAGTTCGTGAAATTCCGCCTCGGAAAATCCTGGACATGGTGGCTGATATTCAGGAAAAATTGGGATTGCTGATCGATGAAAAAAGATAGGAGGGAACCATAATGGTTAGTCCGATTCGATTTAGCGGGATGGCTTCCGGCTTGGACACGGAGCAAATGGTAAAAGATCTAATGAAGGCTCAGCGCGCTCCGTTAAATAAGTTATTGCAAAAAAAGCAACTGGAAGAGTGGAAGCGGGATAGCTATCGTGAGATGAATTCGCTCTTGCTTGACCTGAAAAATACCGTGTTTGACATGAAATTGCAGCGTACATATCTGCAAAAAACTGCTTCTTCCGAAAATGAAGCAGCAGTCTCGGTGAAAACAGTGGGCACGCCCAGTCTCTCCACCTACACGGTTGAGGTCCTATCGCTTGCGCAGCCGGCCAAACCGGCGACGGCTGTGTATAGCTCGAGCTTGGCCGATGCCAATACCGCGGTTGGCAGCGGCAACGAATTCAGTTTTGACCTGAACGGTACCAAGATCGATGTTACTGCGGCCGACACCATCAACAGTGTCGTAAAAAAGATTAATGACGTGTCTTCAACGACTGGTGTAACCGCAACGTATTTTAACAACAAGCTCATTCTTACCTCCAAGACGGCAGGCTCGACTGCTGCGATTTCCATCACGAACACCACTGTTCCGGGGAATGTGCTGGGAATTTCAGATGGTTCCTTTAGCAACGGTGCAGACGGAACGCCCGGCCAGGTCATCATAAACGGTGTCACGCAATCCATTTCCAGCAATACGTTTACCTACGATAACATGGAATTCACCATCAAACAAACGTCAGCGCCTATTACTGTAAACGTAAAAACCAACGAGGACGCCATTTTTAACGCAATCAAAGGGTTTGTTGATAAATACAACGAAGTGATCGACAAGATCAATACAAAAATTACCGAAAAACAATACCGTGATTACCAGCCTCTGCTTGACGAGCAAAAACAGGAAATGTCGGAAAAGCAGATTGAGCTTTGGGAAGAAAAGGCGAAAAGCGGGCTGTTGCGTCAAGATTCCATTTTGTCCAGTGCCTTGTACGACATGCGCCAATCATTGAGCAATGCAGTAAAGGGGGTAACTGATTCAAATTTTGATATGCTGTATGAGATCGGTATTTCCACCTCCAAATACAGCGACAACAAATACGCTTACATGGAGAACGGTAAGCTGTACATTGATGAAACGAAGCTCCGCGAGGCAATCCGCAACAACGGTGACAAGGTTATGGAGCTGTTTACGAAAACAAGTAGTATTACCAATCCGACCACTGAAGCGGAAGCGAAACAGAAATTCGACGAAAGCGGATTGGCTCAGCGCTTGTACGACAAGTTGGATGTGGCCATTAAAAACCTCACCAAGAAGGCGGGAATGAGCGGTATTTTGGTAGACAACAGTACGATTGGAAAAGAGATTGACCAGATTAACGATGATATTAGAAATTGGGAAGATCGTCTGGCAAAAATCGAAGATCGTTATTGGAAACAATTTACCGCGATGGAAAGCGCTCTGCAGCGTTTGAACTCCCAAAGCTCGTGGCTTGCACAGCAACTCGGTGGGATCGGCGGAGGACAGTAAGAATAGAGGAGCGATGAGCAATGGCAATGTATAATCCTGTCCAGGCCTACCAGACTAACTCGATCAATACGGCATCTCCCGGTGAATTGACTCTTATGCTGTATAACGGCGCGATTAAGTTTATCAAACAGGCAAAGGCTGCTATTTCAGAGAAAAACATTGGTCAAGCCCATGAATACAACCTGCGCGTACAAGATATTCTCAATGAGCTTATTGTTACACTAGACAGATCCTATCCCATTTCCGATCAACTGTATCAGATGTACGACTACATGCTTCGCCGTATGATTGATGCGAATGTCCGAAAAGACATCTCCATCTTGGATGAAGTTGAGGATTTCTTTGTTCAATTCCGGGACGTTTGGAAACAAGCAATGGTTCTGGCCAAAAATCAAGGGTAAGGAACAGTGCGATGGAAAAAACAATGGAATTGCTCTTGCAAGAATTGCTTCAACGAACAATTTCCCTCGAGAAGTCGGTTACCGAGAGCGAAACAGAGTTGGACGAATGGAACATTCTCTTGGATGACAGGGCACGACTGATCAGTGAGGTCGAAGTTCGCTTGTCAGCAGGAGAGAAGATCTCCGATGACCTGAAGCAACGATACCTGGCCAAAGTGTACGAGATTGACAAGAACATCAAACCAAAGATTGAGGCTAGGCAGCAAAAGATAAAAGAACAGCTGTCCAACATCCGGAAGACAAAACTTGCCCGCCAGACTTATTACGATGACGGTCCAAGCGGCTACGGGGCATTCTTTGATCGCAAAAAATGAAAAAACGGCCGGTTTTGCTGGCCGTTTTTTGCTGCTTGCCGGAGTTCACTTGGATGTCGTTTGCTGTCCCCAGTGCCGGATGAGGAGCAGAAATGGATTGCTGCATACTGGCTTGGGGTTTGGAGAAGTCCTCCAGCCATGGTCGACCCTGCTGCCTGTGTAGCTTGTGCCATATCCAGCAGACTGAGGCTAAGTGCGTAGGATGTAATGGCCACGGACGCGCTGAAAAAGAATAGGGGGCGAAGTAATCTACATTGACGAAAAAGACTTCGCCGAAGGTTTACAGGTGTATATGGGCGGCAAAAAGCCTAGCTCATCACTTATTACGGCACGACCCAAGGTGCAAGCGCCCGGGAGACACCCTGGGAATGGTTGATGTAAAGGTGGTGAATCTGGGAAATCTACCGCGCCACAAAAAAACAAGCAGGCTGTCAACGTCGACAGCCTGCCCGTTCTGTCCCGGGTTACACCCGCACGTCAAGCACTTTCCCCAGCGACGGATGCGGAGCCTGTGCGGCCTGCTGGATGGTTTGCTGGGTTTTGGCGAAGTCCTCCAGCATCGTGGAAGCCAGCGCCTGGGCGGTGGACTGCACCTGTTTGGTCAGGCTGATGGAGATGGCTTGCTTCAGTTGGACCATGTTCACGTTCGTTCACCTTCTTCCGTACAGGTTCATGGGACAAACATGGGGATCTATTTTGGTATCGGCATTTTGCTTGCGGCGGATTAGAGAAAACATCTTGCAAATATCCGGCGGTTCCCGATATTTTTGTCTCGACGCTCTTGCTATAATAGGGGAAAGAGCGAGCAAAAGGGGGGCTGGCCGATGCAGGAGGAGATCCTGGGGATGCTTAGGGCCATCAGGGAAAGCCAGGAGGTAACCAATTCCAAACTTGAGGCACTGACCATGGATGTGCGCCGTTTGGAAGGGGAAGTGGTTCAACTTAAGGGAGACGTGGCGCTACTCAAGACCGAAGTGGCCGAATTGAAAGCCGAAATGGGTGAAATGAAGGCCGAAATGGCCGAAATGAAAACCGAAATAACCAAAATGAAAACGGAAATGACCGGCTTCAGCCAGCGGTTTGACCGTTTCGAACAGCGCTTCGACAACATGGAGGCTGATTTCAAGGTTCTGTATCAAGACTACCGCTTTCAAAAGCGGGACATCCAAAAGCTGAAAGACGCGACCGGTTTGCTATAAGAAAACCAAATCAGCAAAAAACGGCTGGAGCGGCCGTTTTTTTGTGTGGGCAAAAACGCGTTTGGTCGATGAGCCCCCTCCCCCAACAATCCATCCGCTTCACTACACATTCATCAACCACGAGCGATTAACCGATACAGGTAACAGAACAAACTCAACGGGATGGTGACACCTCTTGTCGACAAAACGTCGCTCGCTCCTGCTGGTGGGAGCGGTCTTGCTCATGTTTGTGCACGCGGTCTACCTCAACGGCAGCGCAGCCGATCTGCTGAACGTGACGGCGATCGAGCTGGTGGCGCTGGCCGTGCTGATTGCCTACGCGATCAAGCGCAGGCACCTGGAACTGCGCCCCTTGATCCGGCTCCTGGTGCACGGCCGGGAGGGAAACGTGGAAGAGACGATCAAACGATTCTACTACTACGCCCTGGTGCAGAAGGAACAGGGGTATCTGGCGTTGGAAAAAGAACTGCAGAACGAGAAAGATTCGTTCGTCCGCCGCGGCAGCTTGCTGGCGATTGAAGGCGTGCCGGAGGAAGAACTGCGCATGATACTGGAAAACGAGCTGAAAGGGGAGCAGTACCGCTACCAGCAGGCGGCCGGCTTCTTCCGACTGATCAGCCTGCTGGCGCCGGGCATGGGACTGGTAGGGACGCTGCTGGGGATGACGGGGGTGCTGAAGACGCTCTCCGACTTTACCCAGACCGGGTACAGCCTCAGTTCGGCGGTGGTGGCGACGCTGTACGGGGCGCTCTTGGCCAACCTGGTTGCCCTGCCGTGCTACTACCGGCTGATGGACATCCACGACCAGGAAATGTTCGAAAAGCGGCTCTACATCGAAGGGTGCGTCGGGCTGCAGCGGATGGAGACGCCGCGTCTGCTGTTTGAAAAACTGAATTCGTTCCTGCCCGGGGACCGCAAGCTGGTGCTGATCAAGCCGCCGGGCAGCGTCAGAGGAACGATCGAAAGGCAGGATCGCCATGCATGACGACCGGCTGTACGACGAAAAGGAACTGGAAAAGAGCTGGCTGATCAGCTACAGCGACCTGTTTACCCTGCTGTTTGTGATTGTCGTCATTATCGCCGCGGCCCATGCGACCAAGATCAAGGCGCAGATGGACGAAGCGGCCCGGCAGCAGGCCAGCTTGAAACAGGTGCACGAGAGCCTCGACCTGCTGAACCTGCAAAAGCTGGAGCTGGAGCGGGAGATTCACCAACTGGAAGCGAGGCGCGAAGCGTTGGCGGCCGTCGTGGAGGGGAAGAGCGCGGGAGAGAGCCGTCCCCGCCCGGAGGCGCCGCCGGCTGCCCGCGATGCGGCAAAGCGCGACATGGAGACCATCCGCACGCAGCTCGCCTCCGTGCTGCAGGCGAAGCATGTCGACTTCGAAGAGACCGGGGACGGGCTGCGGGTGCGCCTGCCGGAAACGATCCTGTTCGGCAGCGGCTCCGCCGATCTGAAGGACGAGGGAAAACAGGTCGTGGACGTCGTGGCGCGGGTCTTGAAGCCCTTTTCGTACCGCGTCCGGATCGAAGGCTGCACGGACGATACCCCTGCTGCCCAAAGCCCGTACCGCTCCAACTGGGAGCTGTCGTCGGCGCGGGCCATTTCGGTGATGCGCGAACTGGTGAACATCCACGGTCTGCCGGCCTCCCGCTTTACCGTGGCGGGTTGGGGTGAACACGCCCCGTTGGAGGACAAGGCCAGCGCGGAGAACGGCCCCCGCAACAACCGCGTGGACTTGCTCATCCTGGTGGAAAAGGAATAACAGTTCAAATTTTTCTGTCAATAAAAATACTTTTTCTGGAAGGATTCCCGTGTATCAGAGAGAACTATTTCTGACAGGAATCCTTCTTTCTTTTTTTGGAACGAACCTTGTTTCCTGCCTGTCCCTGACGCCGAGGGCAGCAGGGACGCAGGGCGGGGTGAGTTATTCCCAGCTTGTGCACAACCGTCTGTGGATAATGTGGACAACTTTGTGGAGAACGCGAAGCGACCGTTATCTCGATGTGGACAGCGCTGGGGAAAAGCAAAGCAGAGAGATACAGACAAGGGGGTTATTCAAACATGAGGCGCGGAAACAAATGGTTGATGTCGCTGGTGCTGACGGTTGGGGTCGGTCTGCTGGTATCCGCCTGTGGTACGGGCGACATGCCGGCGGCAAGCGGCAGCGGTTCCTCGGGAGGCGGCGGTGCGGCGGAAAAAGTGTACGTGGTCGGTACCGACGCGGCGTATCCGCCGTTTCAGATGATGGAGGCGGACAAGATCAGCGGTCACGACATCGACGTGATGAATGCCATCGCGGAAGCCGCCGGGTTCAAGATCGAATGGAAAAACACCGGTTGGGACCCGCTCTTTGACGGACTGGACAGGGGGACCGTGGATATCGGGATTTCGTCGATCACGATTCGCGAGGACCGCAAGCAAAAGTACGACTTTTCTGAACCCTATTTTGAAGCCAACCAGTTGATCCTCGTTCCGGAGAACTCTCCGGTCACCAAGCTGGCCGACCTGAAAGGCAAGAAGATCGGCGTGCAGGCGGCGACGACCGGCGAATTGGTCGTGCAAAAGGCGTTCGGCAACACTTATGAGGGACTGAAAGGCTACGACGACATGCCGTCCGCGATCGACGACTTTTACAACGGACGCGTCGACGCCGTGGTGGGCGACGACGGCATGATCAAGTACTACGTCAAGAAATTCAAGGACAAGAAGTTCAAGATGATCAAAGACGATTCCTTTGAAAAAGAGTATTACGGCATCATTGTGAAAAAGGGCAATACGGAGCTGTTGAACAAGATCAACGCGGGTCTGAAAACGATCAAGGAAAACGGAAAACTGCAGGAAATCTACAACCGGTACTTCGGTAACGAGTAAACAGCGCGACCGGCCGGGTACGTCGACCACTGGCGTACCCGTTGCTGTTTCCATCCGGCGGAACGCATCATGTGAAAGGAGGAATCCCTCTGGATTGGAGTGTCATCTACGAGTACCGGGAGTTGTTTCTGCGCGGGATCGTGAACACGATCCTGCTGACCACCGTCGCGACGGTGCTCGGGACCTTGCTGGGACTGTTTCTCTGTCTGGGGAAGCTGTCGAAAAACGGGCTGCTGCGCATTCCCTGTGCGATTTACGTGGAGCTGTTTCGCGGCACGCCGATGCTGGTGCAGATCCTGCTGATCCACTTTGCCGTCATCCCTTCAATCTGGGAAATCTTTTTTCCGGGAGAAAACAGCCCGGAAGCGATCTACTCCGGCTTGATCGCCCTGTCCCTGAACGCCGCCGCCTACATCGCGGAGATTTTTCGCGCGGGCATTCAGTCCATCGACCCGGGGCAGATGGAAGCGGCCCGTTCGCTCGGCATGACCAAGGGCATGGCGATGCGGCTGATCGTCATCCCGCAGGCGTTTACCCGCATGCTGCCGGCGCTGGGCAACGAGTTTATCGCCCTGTTGAAGGACTCCTCGCTGACGGCGGTCATCGCCACTCCGGATCTGAACTACGCGGCCATGAACGTGGCCAAAAACACCTTTGAGCGGTATCCCCCGTACCTGACGGAGGCGGCCGTGTACCTGGTGCTCACCCTGTTCCTGTCGCGGGTCGTCGTGAGGGGCTTGGAGAAGAAATATTCCCCCAAATAAGGGGAGATTTGACTCTTGTTTCTCTGGGTGATATAGTCATTCACAAGGGATGGACAATCCCAAGTTTTTACAAAAGAAAGGGTTGTTTTTTTCGATGCATGGCAAGGTAAAATGGTTCAACGCAGAAAAAGGGTACGGATTTATTGAGCGGGAGGACGGCGGCGACGTATTCGTGCATTACACGGCGATCCAGGCTGACGGATTCCGGACGCTGGAAGAAGGGCAGTCCGTCGAGTTTGACATCGTCGACGGCGACCGCGGCCCGCAGGCGGCTAACGTGGTGAAGCGCTAATCGCCAATTGCAAACGCTTACCTGACGGGAAAGCGAATCCCCCTGGTCCATGGAACAGACCGGGGGGATTTTTTCTATTACGCGATGATGGACTGGATGTGCAGGGAGCGGTGCTGCCGCAGATCGAGATAGTCGTCGCCGCGGCGGACCAGAGGGCGCATCGGTTCGTCCGTGTGGATCATCACCACTTCCACCTGCTCGCCGTTGTTCAGGCAGGCGCGGGAACCGACGTAGAGCATGACGACGTAGTGGATGAACCGGGTGACGATCTCCGGGTTCAGCTTGCCCTCGCAGGCCGACTGCCAGAGGACGTTGGACGCTTCAAACGGCGATGTCCCTTTGCGGTAGACGCGGTCGGAGCAGATCGCGTCAAACACGTCCGCGACGCTGACGATTTGGCATTCGAGCGGGATGTCCGCTTGCGTGAGACCCGCGGGGTAGCCGCTGCCGTCCAGCCGCTCGTGATGCATGAGCGCACATAGCGGGATGATCTCGTCTGCCCCTTCCATGGAACGGAGAAGCTGCTCACCCAGCTTGGCATGCTGTTTCATGATGGCGAACTCTTCGTCCGTAAGTCGGGTGGGTTTCATCAGGATGTCTGGAGGCATCAGCATTTTGCCTACGTCATGCAGCAGGCCGGCTTGTCCCAGACGGACGATCTCTTCCCGGGAGCGGCCCATCAGTTTGCCGATCAGGGCGGACAGGATGCCCACGTGCAGGGAATGGCGGTAGGTGTATTGTTCCGTTCCTTCTTTTATGTATACGAAGCGGAGAAAGCCGTGCCGCTTCAATACGTCGTCCAGCAGCGGATAAAAGACCTCGTTAAACTGGTGCAGCGGAGGGATGGAGCCGTTGGCGATCTGCAGAAACAAGTGCTCCGTCTGTTTGACGGCTTCCATGTATTGGCGGGCTGCCTCTGCCTCCTGCCAGTGGATGAGAGGAGTCGGCATGGCAGGATCTTCTTCGGATTCCGCCAGGTGCACTGTTTCCACCTGGTGGGCAGACAGCAGGCGAATGTCGCTTTCGTGCAGGACCGCGCCGGCGGGCAGAAGCAGGAGACCGTATTGGTTGTACACATCCTGCGCCAGCGTTTTTCCGAGAATGGAGCGTGAAGGCTTTGCTTCTGCCATGATGGTTCCTCCCGTGCGAAGAAAGTCGGCGGCATATATTGATTAGATTCATTATAGCACAGGGGATATTAGAAATTGTTGGCAGAAATATGTCGAATTTTGTCGTATTGTAAAGGTTTTGTAAAGGTTTTTTGAAGCGGGCGGGGAGGATTTTATCCATAGGTACGGAATAGACATAGGTAAAGACGGAAGGAGGTTTGAACCATGAAATTCAATATTCGTGGAGAAAACATGGAAGTCACCGCAGCACTTCGAGAGTATGTGGTAAAGAAAGTCGGCCGTCTTGCAAAATACTTTGAAACTCCGCAGCCTGCTGAAGCCCAAGTCACCATGAGGGTACTGCGGAACGAAGCCACCATCGAGGTAACCATTCCGCTCGGCGGAGTGATTATCCGGGCGGAAGAAACCCATGACGACATGTACGCCGCCATCGACCTGGTGGCCGAAAAACTGGAACGACAAATCCGTAAGCATAAAACCAAACTGATGCGCAAACTGCGCGTTGAGACCAACAATAAAGCCCTCCTTCGCGATAACGAATCCATTGCCGTCCTGACGACGGACGAGAACGAGGAAGATGACGTGGAGATCGACATCGTTCGCACCAAACGGTTTGACCTGAAACCGATGGACGCGTATGAAGCGGTCATGCAGATGGATATGCTGGGTCACAACTTCTTCGTCTTTCAAAACAGCGAGACCAATGACGTCAACGTGGTGTACCGCCGCAACGACGGACGCTACGGGCTGATCGAACCGAAGTGACCGGGACGAGGATGAGCACCAAGGGGAGTTGCTTTCTTCTGGCAACTCCCCTTTACTTGTATCCGCTTGTTGCAATTTGATAAAATAGCTTTTTAGAGAACATAAATAGTAGAGATGCTTTTTTTCGCTAGGAACATGTGGAAGAAGTCTCCCCTGCGGGGACTCGGATGTGGCTGCGCAAGGAAGGAAATCGAGGCAGCTTTGCCACTAGGAAGCCCCCCTGCGGGGACTCGGATGTGGCTGCGCAAGGAAGGAAATCGAGGCAGCTTTGCCACTAGGAAGCCCCCTGCGGGGACTTGGATGTGGCTGCGCAAGGAAGGAATTCGAGGTAGCTTTGCCACTAGGAAGGGGTGTCCTTATGTTAGGACTCGTGAAAAAGATTTTTGGCGACAGCAACGAACGTGAAATCAAAAAGATGTTTAAGCGCGTGGAAAAGATCAACGCGCTGGAACCGAGCATTTCGGCGTTGACCGACGAGCAGCTGCGCGAGAAGACGACGGAGTTCAAAAACCGCCTGGCTCAAGGAGAGACGCTGGACGATATTCTCAACGAAGCGTTTGCCGTGGTGCGCGAGGCCTCCAAGCGCGTGCTCGGCATGCGCCACTTTGACGTACAGTTGATCGGCGGTATGGTGCTGCAGGAAGGCCGCATCGCCGAGATGAAAACCGGTGAAGGGAAAACGCTCGTGGCGACGCTGGCGACGTACCTGAACGCACTCCTGGGCAAGGGCGTGCACGTGGTTACCGTCAACGAATACCTGGCCGAGCGCGACGCGACCATCATGGGCAAGCTGTACAACTTCCTCGGCCTGACCGTCGGTTTGAACAAGGCCGGGATGAGCGCCGAAGAAAAGCGGGCCGCCTACAACTGCGACATCACGTACGGAACCAACAACGAATTCGGCTTTGACTACCTGCGCGACAACATGGTGCTCTACAAGGAGCAGATGGTGCAGCGCCCCCTGTTCTTTGCCATCATCGACGAGGTGGACAGCATCCTCATCGACGAAGCCCGGACGCCGCTGATCATCTCCGGGGCGGCCAACCGTTCCACGGAGCTGTACTACATCTGCGCCCATTTTGTAAAGCGGCTGGAGCCGGAAAAGGACTTCACGGTGGACGAAAAGCTGAAAATCGTCACCCTGACCGACGAGGGTGTGGCCAAGGTGGAGCAGGCGTTCAACATCGAGAACCTGTACGACACCGCCCACATGACCCTGAACCACCATATCAACATCGCCCTCAAGGCGCAAGTCCTGTTCAAACGGGACGTGGATTACGTGGTGCAGGACGGCGAAGTGGTGATCGTCGACGAATTTACCGGCCGTCTGATGGTGGGCCGCCGCTACAGCGATGGTCTGCACCAGGCGATCGAGGCGAAGGAAGGGCTGCGCGTCCAGAGCGAAAGCATGACGCTGGCGACAATCACGCTGCAAAACTACTTCCGGATGTACCAGAAGCTGTCCGGCATGACCGGTACGGCCAAGACCGAGGAAGAAGAGTTCAAGAAAATTTACGGTCTGGACGTGGTGGTGATTCCGACCAACAAGCCGGTCATCCGCAAAGACCTGCCCGACCTGATCTTCAAAACGGAAGCGGCCAAGTACCGCGCCGTCGTCAACGACATCGTCGAGCGGCACAAGAAGGGGCAGCCCGTGCTCGTCGGGACCATCTCGATCGAAAACTCGGAGCGTCTCTCGCAAATGCTGAAGCAAAAAGGCGTGCCGCACAACGTCCTGAACGCCAAGCACCACGCTCGCGAGGCGGAGATCGTCGCCCGTGCCGGCCAGTACGGCGCCGTGACCATCGCCACCAACATGGCGGGCCGCGGTACCGACATCCAGTTGGGCGAAGGCGTGGCGGAGCTGGGCGGCCTGCACATCATCGGCACCGAGCGGCATGAGAGCCGCCGGATTGACAACCAGCTGCGCGGCCGTGCCGGACGTCAGGGGGACCCGGGTTCCTCCCAGTTCTTCCTCTCCCTGCAGGATGAGCTGATGCGCCGCTTTGGTGCAGACAACATCATGAACATGATGGACCGCCTCGGCATGGAAGAAGACATGCCGATCGAGAGCCGGCTGGTGACGCGTGCTGTCGAGTCCGCCCAAAAACGGGTGGAGGGAGCCAACTTCGACGCGCGGAAAGTGGTTCTCCAGTACGACGACGTGATGAACCAGCAGCGCGCCGTCATCTACAAGCAGCGCCGCGAGATCCTGGAGCAGGACAACCTGGACGAAGTCGTGCTCAAGATGATCCACAGCGTGATCGACCGCAACGTGGAAGCCTACTGCCCGCAGGAGGAGGTTCCCGAAGACTGGAACCTGCAAGGGCTGGTTGAGGTGGCCAACAACACCTTCCTGCACGACGAGACGATTACCGTCTCCATGCTGAAGGGCAAAGAGGCCGAGGAAATTGCCGAACTGCTGAAAAACGAAGTGGCGAAGCAGTTCGAGAAGCGCAAAGCGGAAATCGGCGAGATGATGAACGAGTTCGAGAAAGTGGTCGTGCTGCGTGCCGTGGACAGCAAGTGGATGGACCACATCGACGCGATGGAGCAGCTGCGTCAGGGAATTCACCTGCGCGCGTACGGCCAGAACGATCCGCTGCGCGAGTATCAGTTTGAAGGATACGAGATGTTCCAGAACATGATCGCCTCCATCGAGGAAGAAGTGGCGATGTACATCATGAAGGCGGAGGTCAGCCAAAACCTGGAGCGTCAGGAAGTGGTGCGCGGCCAGGCGGTCAATCCGGCCCAACTGCAAACCTCCGGCCCTTCGGAGCGCCCCGTGAGCGAGACGTCCGGCGATGCGGAGCCGAAAAACCGCGCCCAGCGCCGCGCGGAAGAACAGGAACGCCGCCGTCAGATGAAGCGAGGCCAGTAATTGCTAATAGACAACGCTGCGCATAGCAAACCGCTCTTCCCGTGTCGGGAGGAGCGGTTTTTTTCTCCCCGTCTCCCTGCGGCTAGACAGCATTCGCCCGTTTCTGGTGCGCCTCGCCGAAGAGGTTTGGCGGTTTTGTCTAACACTGGAAAAAGGCATCGAACGATTCTCGTGGAAAAACCAGGCAAAATGAATACAATCGGAAGTACACCACTTTTACCTGGGAATCATCCACACGAGAGACGGGGGAATGAACCATGAGAACGTCGAGGTACGTGATGGGCATACAAGGGAAGCTGATGCTGGAGCGTATTGCGGCCACGCTGGATGCGGTCCAGGCCGGTCACCAGCAGAAACCGGCCTACCTGCTGGCCGACAGGCAGATACAGATGGACAAGCCGGAAACCGACGAGGGAGAAAGACAGCCGGAGGTGGTGTTTGCCGCGAGGGACGTCGTCTACCTCGATGAAAGACTGACGCGTGAAATTCCGGAACCCAATTGGTCAAAAGCGGCGCCGGCGGGGTGCGTCATCCCGGACAAGGCCGGTGCAGCGGCCGGATTCCGAGCGTACGGCGGACACAGCGGTGCGGCGGGGATGTGCGCGCGCAGTCAAGCCGCCGGAGGATGGACGCAGCAGGCGGTGCGCCTGCAGGCCGCGGACAGGTGGGCGGTACCGTCCGGAGGGAGCGTGCTCGTTCATGCGGGAAGCGGGGACATGGGGAACGCCCCGCAGGACGTCCGATCGGCGCCCGCCCCGCCGGAGGGGTAACGCCGTGCTGACGCCTCTGCCACGCCCGAATCGACGTTGTCCGGTTGCGAATCCGCCGATTTGCGGTACAATGTAACATAGCAAAAGGAAGAGAAGGTGATTCGCACATGGCATTGATCGACATTGCGGACGTCAAGCAAGAGATGTCCAGTATGGCTAAGCGATTAGCGGATATCAGGGGGTCTCTTTGACCTCCCTGCGAAACAGGAACGAATCGGCGAGCTGGAGGAGCGGATGCTCGCTCCCGACTTCTGGGATGACAACGACGCCGCGCAAAAAACCATCAGCGAACTGAATGCGCTCAAAGGCCTGGTGGAGACCATGGCCAAACTGGACGCCCAGTACGAGGACCTGCAGGTGATGCTGGAGCTGGTCATCGAAGAAGGCGACGAATCGATGATCCAGGACCTGTACGAGAGCGCCCAGGCGCTGAAAAAAGAGTTTGAGAGCTTTGAGCTGGAGCTTTTGCTCAGCGACCAATACGACAAGAACAACGCGATTCTGGAACTGCACCCGGGCGCGGGCGGCACCGAGTCCCAGGATTGGGCGTCGATGCTGCTGCGCATGTACACCCGCTGGGCGGAGGCGAAGGGCTTCAAGGTGGAGACCCTGGACTACCTGCCGGGTGACGAGGCCGGCATCAAGAGCGTCACCCTGCTGATCAAGGGGCACAACGCCTACGGCTACCTGAAATCGGAAAAAGGGGTGCACCGCCTCGTGCGGATTTCTCCGTTCGACGCTTCGGGCCGACGCCACACCTCGTTCGTCTCCTGCAATGTGCTGCCGGAGATTGAGGAAGACACCGACGTGGAAATTCGTCCCGAGGATCTGAAAATCGATACCTATCGCTCCAGCGGCGCGGGCGGTCAGCACATCAACACGACCGACTCCGCCGTCCGGATCACGCACCTGCCGACGGGGATTGTCGTCACCTGCCAGACGGAGCGCTCCCAGATCAAAAACCGGGAACGGGCGATGAAAATGCTGGCAGCCCGCCTGTTTGAGCGGAAACGGGAAGAGCAGGAAAAAACGCTGCAGGCCATCCAGGGCGAGCAGAAGGACATCGCCTGGGGAAGCCAGATCCGTTCGTACGTCTTCCACCCGTACAGCCTGGTGAAAGACCACCGCACCAACGTGGAGGTCGGCAACGTACAGGCCGTAATGGACGGGGAGATTGATCCGTTTATCGACGCCTATCTGCGTTCGCAGATCAAGCGATAGGAGGAGTCGCGATGGCCGGCAGACCCTCGATTGTGGCACACCGGGGCGCTTCCGCCGACGCGCCGGAAAACACCCGGGCCGCGTTCCTGCTGGCGATGGAGCAGGGAGCGGACGGCGTCGAGCTGGACGTGCATCTGACGGCGGACGGCCGTCTCTGTGTGATTCACGATCACGTGTTGGACCGCACGACCACCGGTACGGGACTGGTGGGAAGCAAAACGATGGCGGAGCTCGCCGGGCTTTCGGCCGGGGCCTGGTTTTCCTCCCGCCACGCGGGCGAGACGGTGCCGGAGCTGGCGGACGTCCTCCCGCTGTTTCCCGCCGGAGCGGTGGTCAATGTGGAGATCAAAAACGGGCCTGTCTGGTACGACGGAATCGGCTCGGCCGTCGCAGAACGGCTGAGCCCCTGGAAACACAAGCTCTCGCTGATCGTCTCCTCGTTTGACCACAAGGTCTTGGAGGAGGTACATCGGCGAGAGCCTGATTTGTGTCTGGGGCTGTTGTACGAGGCCGTCCTGTACGATCCGGTCGGCTATCTCCGCCGTCTGCCGTACCCGGTGGGGTCCCTGCACGTGTGGCATCACCTGGTCACATCCGAACTGGTCCACGCTGCTCATGCCGCAGGGGTGAAGGTGCTGGCGTACACGGCAGACCGGGAAGAGGACGTCAGAAGGCTGGTCGCGTGCGGAGCCGACGGGATCATTACCAATGCACCCGGTGCCGTCGTCCGTCTGTTACGGGCAGAAGTCTGACATCGGCAGCCGGATCTCCACCGTGGTGCCTTTTCCCACCGTGCTGTGGATGGCGATGGAACCGCGGTGTTCACGAATGATTTTGTGGCTCACCATCAGGCCGAGGCCTGTTCCTTGTTCTTTGGTACTGTAAAAGGGCTCGCCCAATTTGGGGATCATCTCCTCGGGGATGCCGTCTCCTTCGTCGATGATCCGGACCACTACTTCGGCCGTACCCACGGCCGACACGTCAACCGTGAGCGTTCCTCCGTGCGGCATGGCTTCCATGCCGTTTTTCACGATGTTGATGAATACCTGCTTGATCTGGTATTCTTCGCAGGTGATACAAGGGGCGGTATCGGGGAACCGGGTCTGGATGGTTACGTTTTTCAGATTGGCCTGCGGCTCCAGCAGCTTGATCACGGTTTGCAGGAGCGGCAGCAGGTCGTGCCGCTGATAGCGCAGCGCCTGGGGCTTGGCCAAAAGCAGCAGTTCGCTGGTGATAAAGGTGATCCGTTCGATCTCCGACAGCATGATGCGCAGATACTGATCGTTGGTCGACTGCTCCGTCTGCAAAAGCTGGATAAAACCCTTCAGCGCGGTAAGCGGATTGCGGATCTCGTGGGCGATCCCCGCCGCCAGCTCCCCCAGGACGGACAGCTTGTCCGAGTTGCGCAGCATGTCTTCCGTCCGCCTGCGCTCCGTGATGTCCCGGCCGATGACCACCACATGTTCCACTTCTCCGTTGGGGCCGATGACCGGCCTCCCTTTCACTTCAAACAGCAGGGTCCGCCCGTCCTGATGCCGGTACAGGTACTCCTTTTCAACCGGCCGCTTGCTTTCCACCATCTGCCGATAGGATGCTCTGGCTTTTTCCCGTTCGTCCGGATGCAGCAGGGAAAAACAAGGGAGATTCAAAAGCTGTTGCGGCGCAATGCCCAGCACGGTAAGGTGCGAGGGGGAGGCGTATTGAATCACGCCGTTCGTGTCGGTGATCCGGATCAGGTCCATTACGTTTTCAGAGATGAGCCGAAAAATTTTTTCCATTTGGTGCAGGGCCTCTTCGGTCCGCTTGTATGCCGTGATGTCCTTGGCGATTGCGTACCGCCCGGCCACCTTTCCGTTGTCGAAAATGGGAAAACTGGTCACACTGATTTCGATGAAATGGCCGTGTTTATGTCGAAGGAAATAATGGCGGTTTTTGCGGACTCCTTCATAGAGAGCTTTGACCATCTCTTCGACATGATTGCCGTCCGTTTTGCGCGAGAGAATGTCCCAGATCCTTCTGCCGAAGAGCTCGTCTGCAGCGTATCCCGTAAGCGCTTCCCCGGCCGGATTCACACTCGTAAACCCGCCTTCCATGTCAACCGTAAAGACAGCGTCAGGATTGTTCTGGAACAGGGACGTATAAAGTGGTATCTGCCTTCCCATTATCTACCGCCTTTCTTGTTGCTCCTCCTTCAATCGTTCGCTGTTTTCGTGGAAAATCCTACTTCTTCGACCGAATGAGTTGTCGAAATTGTGCTATACTTCCAGTGACAAGTCGTTTGATAAAGGAGAGGACGTCATGCTGTACGTTGCCGTGCTGACGATTGTTGACCAGGAACTGAATGCCAAGGTGCGCCCGGCCCACCTGAGCTACCTCAATGACCTCTACAAGCAGGGGAAAGTGGTCATGGCCGGACCGTTTACGGACAAGCAAGGCGGAATGGTCATCTACAAAGCGGAATCGCCCGAGGAAGCGCGCCGCCTGGCGGAAGCGGACCCGGTCGTCAAGGAGGGCGCCCGGACGCTGGAACTGCGGGAGTGGAGCCCGCTGGAACTGCCGCTGGCGTAGACGGATTCCCTGTGAGCGGAAGAATGATTTGTTCCGGGCGGAGGCATACTTAGCGAAGAATACTCATACAAAGGAGGGAACAGCATGAAGCGTTTCCCGTTTGCCATCCTTTCCATCGCGCTTGTATTCTTCCTGGGTGCCTGTGCCACCGGCGGCAAACAAGCACAACCGCCCGCCGGGCAAAAACCTCCGACGGAAACACCTGCCGCTCCATCGGGCAAGTATGATGCCGCGACAGCCGAAACGTTGTTTAAAAACAACTGTGCAAGCTGCCACGGTCAGAATCTGGAGGGGGCAGTCGGCCCCAACCTGACGCACGTGGGGGGCAAATACACCAAGGAACAAATCCTGGAAATCCTAAAGAACGGGAAGGGGAGCATGCCAGGCGGACTGGTCAAGGACGGAGATGCCGAAACCGTTGCTGCCTGGCTGGCCGACAAGAAATAGCACGTGCGCGAAGCGTCCGGCGAATGGCCGGGCGTTTTCTTTTTGGTGACCGCTTGGGGACCGCCCAACGAACGGATACACGGAGCGGCGGCATCGGGGCAGAGGGACGGGAGCCGTAAGCGGGGCCGAGTTTTTTAGGTGAGAAGGGTTGCCATCTGATTGAATTTTTATTATGATTCATGTATAAAAATACAAGAGAGGGAGAGAGCTATGATCCGGGTCGGGATTGTCGGGGCGACCGGTTACAGCGGCGTGGAGTTGATCCGTCTGCTTGCCGGCCATCCCCATGTGCAGGTGGCCAATCTGTATTCCAGTTCGGCGGAAGGAGAAGCGCTGGGCAGCGTCTTCCCCCATGTGCAGCATTACCCCCTGCCCCATCTGTCGGCGATCGACGCGGAGAGGATGAGCGCCGACAACGACGTGGTGTTTCTGGCTACGCCGGCCGGCGTCAGCGCGGAACTGTCGCCGCAACTGCTCAAGCGCGGCGCCAGGGTGATCGATTTGTCGGGCGATTTTCGCCTGGCGAGCGGGGAGCTGTACCGGCGGTGGTACAAACGGGAGCCGGCTCCCGGTGAGTGGATGGATCGGGCGGTGTACGGCCTGGCGGAGTGGAACGCGGAGCAGGTGGCCGGTGCGCAGTTGGTGGCCAATCCCGGCTGCTATCCGACGGCTGCGCTCTTGGCGCTGATTCCGTTGGCACAAAGCGGGTGGGTCAACCCCCGCAGTTGGATCGTCGATGCCAAGTCAGGGGTGTCGGGAGCGGGCCGCGGCGTATCCCAGGGGGTTCATTTCAGCGAAATCAACGAAAGCATTCACGCGTACAAGGTGGCCCAGCACCAGCACACCCCGGAGATTGAACAGGAGCTGTCCAGAAAGGGCGGCGTGGAGCATGTGGTCCAGTTTACGCCCCATCTGGTACCGATGACACGGGGGATTCTGGTCACCGCCTACGGACAGTTGGAGCGGGCGGTGAGGGCGGACGACGTGCATCAGCTCTACCGGTCGGCGTATGAAGGCAAGCCGTTTGTCCGGCTGCGAAAGCCGGGGAGTCACCCGCGTACCAAAGAGGTGTACGGTTCGAACTATTGTGACATTTCCGTCCATGTGGATGAGCGGACGGGGCGGGTCATCGTGCTTTCCGTCATCGACAACATGGTCAAAGGGGCGGCGGGTCAGGCGGTTCAAAACATGAACCTGATGTTCGGCTGGCCGGATGCGACCGGATTGCCGCTGGTGCCGCTGTTCCCGTAGAGGAGGATGTGACATGCAAGGCGTAGTGGTCATCAAGTGCGGAGGCAGCACCATGGATCTGCTGCCCGACGCGTTTTTTCAAGCGGTCGCCGACCTGCAGCAGGTCGGCCGGCGGATTGTCATCGTGCACGGCGGCGGTCCGGCGATCAACAGCATGCTGGAGAGGCTGGCCATCACTCCCCGGTTTGTGGACGGATTGCGCGTCACCTGCGAAGAGACGCTGCAGGTGGTGGAGATGGTATTGTGCGGGCAGATCAACAAGCGGCTTGTGCGCCGGCTGACGCAGGCGGGAGCCAGGGCGTGGGGCGTCAGCGGAATTGACGGCGTAATGCTGACGGCAGAGCGGACGCCAAAACCGCTCGGCCTGGTCGGCGAGGTGAAAGGGGTGGACACGTCCATCCCGGCCGCCATCCTCGAACGCGGCTACGTGCCGGTGATTGCGCCGCTGGCCGTAAGCGCAGACGGCGCGGAGACGTACAACGTAAACGCGGACGTGGCGGCGGGGGCGATCGCTGCCGCCCTGGCGGCGGAGCGTCTGGTCATGGTGACCGACGTGCCGGGCATCCTGCGCCCCGATCAGGACGGCGCCAAGACGCTGGTGGCGGAGACGGACGCGGAAGAGATCGGACAGATGATTGCGGACGGCGTGATTACCGGCGGCATGATCCCGAAAGTACAGGCCGCTCTAGACGCCCTCTCGCAAGGCGTGTCCCGGGTCGTCATCTGCCGGGGAACGGCGGAAGAGCTGCGGGCGGTATGCGCCGGGCAAACGGCGGGAACCGCGATCAAGGCAGGCGTCCCCAAAGGCGCGTAACCGGCGCCGCGCGTACAGCACGCACCCCAATCAAGGAGCGTAAAAAGGAGGAATCGTAACATGAGCACAGTGGCTGCCCCCCTGCATCTGATGAATACCTATTCAAAATGGCCGATCCGCCTGGTCAAGGGGGAGGGAAACCGCGTCTGGGACGACCAGGGCAACGAGTATCTCGACTTTGTCTCGGGGATCGCCGTCACCTCGCTGGGACACGTTCACCCCAAAGTGACCAAACGGCTGCACGAACAGTTGGACACCTTGTGGCACTGCTCCAATCTGATGCACGTTCCCCAGCAGGAGGTGCTCGCGCAGAAGCTGTGCGGCCTGTCCGGCCTCGACCGCGCGTTTTTCTGCAACAGCGGCGCGGAAGCCAACGAGGGACTGATCAAGCTGGCCCGGCGTTACGCGCAAAAAGTAAAAGGCACCGGACGATACGAGATCATCACGTTTCAGCAGTCGTTCCACGGCCGGACGCTGGCTACCCTGACCGCCACGGGGCAGGACAAGGTGAAGGACGGATTTGGCCCCCTGCCGGACGGGTTTGTCACCGTGCCCTACAACGATTTGGAGGCGGTGCGCGCCGCCGTCACGGAGAAGACCTGCGCCGTCATGCTCGAACTGGTGCAGGGGGAAGGGGGCGTACACCCGGCGGAAGAGCCGTTTGTGAAGGGGCTGCGCCAACTGTGCGACGAGCACGGCCTGCTGCTTTTGGTCGATGAAATCCAGACCGGCATCGGACGCACGGGCACCTGGTTCGCTTTCCAGCAGTACGGGATCAAGCCGGACGCGATCTCGCTGGCCAAGGCGCTGGGCAACGGGTTCCCGATCGGCGCCGTGGTGGCGACCGAAGAGGCGGCCCAGGCGTTTGCCCCCGGCACCCACGGCACCACGTTCGGCGGCAACCCGCTGGCGATGACCGCCGCCATCGCCACGCTGGAGACGATGGAAGAAGAGCGCGTGCTGGAACGGGTGGGCGGCCTGCATCGACAACTGGTGAGCGGACTTGAGAAATTGCGGGCGGAATATCCCGGCAAAGTGACGGCCGTGCGCGGCAAGGGGCTGCTCTTGGGCGTGGAAGTGACGGTGCCGGCGTCGTCCGTCGTGGATTACGCCCGTGAAAAAGGCGTACTCGTCCTGCTGGCCGGTCCCCAGGTCGTCCGTCTGCTGCCCTCGTTTGTTACGACCGAGGAAGAAGTGAACCGGGTGATAGCGGTCCTCGGCGAGGCGGTAGAGAAGTTGTAAGGGAAAGCGGTCCAATGCCGGGGGCGCGGCCGAAATCGCAAGGCGGTGCGGCCCGGCTTGGCGGCTGATGCGGGGGAACGGGAATGGATCGGGCACAAGCATGCAGCGAGTCGGAACGCGGCTTTCTGAACCCGTCGAAAAACTCGTTGCATTTTTATAATCCAAAATGTATATTAATACATGACGTTGCATAAATTTTCGTGAGAGAGTGCCCTTTGGAGAGGAGTGGCTTTCATAGATGAACGGAGAGAAACAAGGGTTGGGCCCGGGATATTTGACGCTGGAGAACGGAGAGGTATTCGCCGGGACGCTGTACGGCGCCCCGCTCACAGGATACGGCGAAGTGGTTTTTCATACAGGGATGACGGGATACCAGGAAGTGATGACCGATCCGTCCTTTGCGGGGCAGATCGTCACCTTCACGTACCCGCTGATCGGCAATTACGGGATTAACGACAAGGATTACGAAGCGGCAAAGCCCGCCCTGTCGGGAATGGTCGTCAGCGAGCTGTGCCTTGCGCCGAGCCACTACCTGTCCCGCCGCACGCTGGCGGAAGCGGCGGAGGCGTTTGGCTTCCCGATCCTGGCCGGGATCGATACGCGGACGATTACCAAGCGGGTGCGCCAGTCGGGCCCGCTGTTCGGCGCGATTGCCGACCGGCCGCTGAGCGTGGAGGAGGTGGCGGCGCTTGGCTCCGCGCATCGGAAAAAGTCGCTGGTCGCCGACGTCTCCAGCCGCCACATTCAGCGCTACCCCGGCAATCAGGAACACGTGGTGCTCGTCGATCTGGGCATGAAGCAGTCGATTTTGGAATCGCTTTTGGAGCTGGGCTGCCGCGTGACGGTCGTGCCGTTTGACACCCCGTTTTCGCAGATTCAGGCGCTGCAGCCGGACGGCCTGCTCTTTTCCAACGGGCCCGGCGACCCGGCCGACCTGCTCGCCTACTGCGGCGAGTGGCGGAAGGCGGCGGAACTGTATCCGACGCTGGGCATCTGCCTGGGACACCAGGTGCTGGCGCTGATGTTTGGCGCCAAGACCGAAAAGCTGGCCTACGGACACCGGGGCAGCAACCATCCGGTCAAGGAACTGGCCACCGGGAAAGTCTACATGACCTCGCAAAACCACGGGTACGTGGTGAAGGAAGAAACCCTGGACAAACGGCTGTTGACCGTGACGTACCGCAATGTCAACGACCGGTCGGTGGAAGGGCTGTGCCACACCTCCCTGCCGATCATGAGCGTCCAGTTTCACCCGGAAGCGCATCCGGGTCCAAATGACACGTCGCACGTTTTTCACCAATTCTTGCAGTCGATGCGCGTAGTGGGAGCGAAGAGATATGCCTAAATTGCCGCACATTCACAAAGTGTTGGTCATCGGGTCGGGGCCGATTGTCATCGGCCAGGCGGCGGAATTTGACTACGCCGGGGCGCAGGCCTGCCTCTCGCTGAAGGAAGCAGGGGTGCAGGTCGTGCTGGTGAACAACAACCCGGCCACGATCATGACGGACGAACAGGTAGCTGACAAGGTGTACCTGGAGCCGCTCACGGTGGAGTCCGTTACGGCGATCATCGCCAAAGAGCGGCCGGACGGCCTCCTGCCCACGCTGGGCGGACAGACGGGGCTCAATCTGGCGGTCGCCCTGGCCGAAGCGGGGGTGCTCGCCCAATACGGGGTGGAACTGCTGGGCACGCCGCTGTCCGCCATCCAGAACGGGGAAGACCGGGAGCTGTTCAAGCAGTTGATGAAGCAGATCGGCGAGCCGGTGCCGGAGAGCGCCACCGTGGAGTCGGTGGAAGCGGCCGTCGCGTTTGCCGATTCGATCGGGTATCCGGTCATCGTGCGTCCCGCCTATACGCTGGGGGGGGCCGGGGGCGGCATCGCCGACGACGAACAGTCGCTGCGCACGGTGGCGGCCCAAGGCATCGCCGCCAGCCCGATCGGCCAGGTGCTGATCGAGCGCAGCGTCAAGGGCTGGAAAGAAATCGAGTACGAAGTGATGCGGGACGCGAACGACACCTGCATCATCGTCTGCAACATGGAAAACCTGGACCCGGTGGGCATCCACACGGGGGACAGCATCGTCGTCGCCCCGTCGCAGACGCTGACCGACCGGCAGTACCAGATGCTGCGCAGCGTCTCCACCAAGGTCATCCGCGCGCTGGGCGTGGTCGGCGGCTGCAACATCCAGTTTGCGCTTGATCCGAAGTCGGATCGCTACTATCTGATCGAAGTGAACCCGCGGGTGAGCCGCTCCAGCGCGCTGGCCTCCAAAGCGACGGGCTATCCGATCGCCCGGATCGCCGCCAAGCTGGCGCTGGGCTACAACCTGGACGAAGTGCTCAACCCGATTACCGGTTATACGTACGCCAGCTTTGAACCGACGCTGGATTACGTCGTGGTGAAAATTCCCCGCTGGCCGTTTGACAAATTCCCGCTGGCCGACCGTCAGTTGGGCACGCAGATGAAGGCGACCGGCGAAGTGATGTCGATCGCCCGCAACCTGGAAGCGGCGCTGCTCAAGGCCGTCCGCTCGCTGGAGCAGGGCTGCACCCACCTCGCCCGTCCCGAGCTGGCCGCATGCAGCCGGGACGAGCTGGTCGGCCTGCTGCGGGACGCGACCGACGTCCGCCTGTTTGCACTGGCCGAGGCGATCCGCAAAGGGTTCGGCGAGGACGAACTGCACGCCCTGACCGGCATCGATCCGTTTTTCCTGCGAAGCGTGGGCCGGATCGTGGCGCTGGAGAAGCAGTTGGCAAAGAGCGGAACGCTGACCGTCGAGCTGCTGGCGGAAGCGAAGAGGCGCGGTTTTGCCGACGAGACGATCGCCGCCCTGACCGGCCGCACGGCGGCTGAGGTCAAAGCGCTGCGGAATCAGGCCGGCATCCAGCCGTCGTACAAGATCGTGGACACCTGCGCGGCCGAGTTTGACGCCCAGACGCCGTACTATTACTCCGATTGGCAGGGGGGCGACGAAGTGGAGGAGCTTGCCGGGCGCAAAGTGCTGGTGCTTGGCTCCGGCCCGATCCGCATCGGACAGGGGATCGAGTTCGACTACTGCTCCGTTCACGCGGCCAAGGCACTCAAGGCCAAGGGCATCGCCGCCGTCGTCGTCAACAACAACCCGGAGACGGTCAGCACCGATTACGAGACGGCCAACCATCTGTATTTTGAGCCGCTGCACGTGGAAGATGTGCTGCACGTGGCGGAGCGTGAAGGGGTGGACGGCGTCATGGTCCAGTTCGGCGGCCAGACGGCGATCAACCTGGCGGCCAAGCTGGCTGCCGCCGGCCTGACCGTGCTCGGCACGTCGCTGGACGCGATCGAACGGGCGGAGGATCGCGAACGGTTCTACGCGATGCTGCGCAAGCTGGAGATTCCGCACATCCCGGGCAAAGGGGTGTCTTCCCTGGAGGAAGCGGCCGCCGTGGCGGCGGAGATCGGCTGCCCGGTGCTGCTGCGTCCGTCCTACGTGATCGGCGGCCAGGGCATGGTGGTCGCCCATGACGTCGAGGAGCTGTCGGCCACGATCACGGAGTGGCTCAACCACCCCGACAGCCGCGCCTTTTTCCCGCTCCTGGTGGACAAATTCGTCCCCGGACGGGAAGCAGAAGTGGACGCCGTGTGCGACGGCGAGTCCGTGCTCATCCCCGGCATTTTTCAGCACGTGGAGAAAGCGGGCATCCACTCGGGCGACAGCGTGGCGCTCTTCCCGGCTCCGGATTTGTCCGAGGGCGTCAAACAGACGATCGCCCGGTACACGGAGGCCATCGCCCGCGAGATGGGGGCGGTCGGGCTGATCAACATTCAGTTCGTGATTCACGGCGAGACGGTCTACGTCCTGGAGGTAAACCCCCGCGCGTCGCGGACCGTGCCGATTACCAGCAAAGTGACCGGCATCCCCATGGTGGAAATGGCCGTGCGCGCCCAACTGGGCGAAAAACTGGCCGGCATGGGCTATGGGACCGGGCTGTTGCCGGACATTCCGTTCGCCGTCGTCAAGGCGCCCGTCTTTTCCACCGTGAAATTGAGCGGCGTCGACCCGGCCCTGGGACCGGAGATGAAATCGACCGGGGAAGTGCTGGGACTGGGGCGTACCTTCCCGGAAGCGGCGGGCAAGGCGTTCGCCTTTAAAGACAGCGTGCACCGCCCGTGGCAGAGGGGGCAGGTCTGCTTCCTCTCCCTGGCCGATGCCGACAAGACGGACGACGTGCTGCCGGCCATCCGGAAGTTGCAGGAACAGGGCGCGGTCTGGGCGGCCACATCGGGAACGGCTGTCTGGCTGGGCGCAAACGGCTTTTCCGTCACGCACGTGGTCGCGGACGAGCGGGATCTGGCAGCGCTGCTGCAAACGGAAACCGTAGCCTTTTCGCTCATCACCGCCACCAAGGGGAACCGGCGCGGCCGCAGCGGCTTTGCCCTGCGGAGCCGGCTGGTCCAGCAGGGGGTTCCGCTGTTCACTGCCGCGGAGACGTTTGCGCTGTACGTGGAAGCCATTACGGAGAAAAGAGGTGACGGGCATGCAGCCTGTGAAGATATTGGATCACTTTGCAAGCGAGCAATTGGCCAGTTGTAAAGGAAAAGACCTGCTCCGCGTCGATGAATTCAGCGGAGAGGAGCTGACTCAGCTCCTGCATTTTGCCGCCTATCTCAAACAGCGGCAAAAAAGCGGTCAGCCGTATCAGCCGCTCAAGGGGAAGACATTGGGGATGATTTTCGACAAGTCGTCGACGCGGACCCGCGTTTCCTTTGAAGTGGGCATGTACCAGTTGGGCGGCATGAGCATGTTTCTGAGCGGCAAGGAGCTGCAGCTCGGACGCGGCGAACCGATCAGCGACACGGCCAAGGTGATGTCCCGCTACGTCGACGCCATCATGATCCGCACGTTTTCCCACGCCGGGGTGGAGGAGCTGGCCGAACACGCCAGCATTCCGATCATCAACGGCCTGACCGACCAGTTCCATCCGTGTCAGGCGCTGGCCGACATGCTGACGATCTGGGAGCACAAGGGCACGCTGCAGGGCGTCAGGCTGGCCTATGTGGGCGACGGCAACAACGTCGCCAACTCGCTCGTGCTGGCGGCCGCCCTGCTGGGCCTGGACGTGCGCGTCGCCACGCCGCCGGGCTATGAGATGGACGCCGACATCGTGAAGAAAGCGGCCACATATGCGCAGGCCAGCGGCGGCCGGGTGGTCGTCACGCACGATCCCGCCGAAGCGGTGAACGGCGCCGACGTCATCTACACGGACGTGTGGACCAGCATGGGCTTTGAAGCGGAAAACGAGCAGCGCCTCAAGGATTTTGCGGCCTATCAGGTAAACGAGCAGCTCGTCCAACACGCCGATCCCGGTTACCTGTTCATGCACTGCCTGCCTGCGCACCGCGGAGAAGAAGTGTCGGCCGGCGTGATTGACGGTCCCCACTCCGTCGTCTTTGACCAGGCGGAAAATCGCCTCCATGCGCAGAAGGCTGTCTTGGCAGCGCTGTTGTGAATATAGTTCTAGGGAAATTTTACCATTCGGAAATTGAAGCTATTAGACTATGAATCTATGATTGCCGAAATTTGTCATGAACGTGTAAAATATAGGTAGGAAGCGCGATGAAGTACAGACTGTATCTGGTCGCTTGGTCTGTATGGAGCCAGTAGCGAATCCGCCCTCTTTTCGAACGGAAAGAGGAAAGAAGAGCACAGGCTGTATGTGGTCGCTTGGCCTGTGTGTCCACAAGTAGCGAAACCAGCTTTCTCCACTATGTAAAAGGGGGGGAATTGGAATGAAAAAATGGTTCGTTGCTGTCTTGCTGGTAGCCGGTATTGTTGCTGCAACTTCTGCTAATTATCACATTGGTTAATAATTTCAATGGCAAGGGAAAAACACCGCTTGACTGAAAAGTGGTGTTTTTTCCTTACCGTCTGGGGGATTTTGTATGTTGCTGGATGTCATTCTTCTCTCTTTTCTGATTGCGCTGCTCAGGGGAGGAAAACTAAAAGAAATCCCTACATTTAAAGGATTAATGATGCTGGTTGCCAGTATTGCGCTGCAGATTCTCTCCGCATTTGTTCCCGCGTACGGGGGTATTTTTGTCTCCGCAGCTTATTTGTTTATTCTGGGTTTTTTTCTCATGAACCGGGAATTTGAAGATATCCGCATTCTCATGGTTGGCTGGTTTTTAAATGCGATTGTCATTTGGACGAACGGCGGGAGAATGCCCATTGATCTGGAACAAGCCAAGAAACTGCCCTACGACCTCACTCCGGTACTCAACGGCACCGACTTTAAGCATACGGTCTTGACAGAGCAAACGGTTCTGCCCTTTTTGTCCGATATTATTTATATGCCGTCCATTATTCCGAGGGTGATCAGTATCGGTGATATTTTTATTATGTTAGGGGCATTTCTGCTTGTTCAGCGCTTGATGAACAAGCCGATCTCGTTACTTCAACTTCGAGAAGGTAAAAGTTATGCGACAAAGAGCTGAGAAACGATACATTTTGAAAGGATTACTGGTGATTTTGGGGTTTACCGTTTCCGGTATCCTCATCATTTTGAACTCCCTGCCTTACTGGGAGCCCAGAGAAAACTGGGAAATATTGATTTCCTATGTACTTCTCACCATCATCTCTTCATTTGCGCCCGTCAGGACGTTAAACTATATACTCACACTTAACAACGCCGTTATTTTTTCAGGGATACTGCTCTTCGGTGCGTGGGTCGGAATCTGGTCGGCCGTTATTGAGGCTTTGATTTTATCCGTCCTTGTCAAACCCAATCCCTTAAAAGCTGCCGCCAATTTCGGACAAATTCTGCTGACGATATGGGCTGTAGATGTTCTGAAAACGGCGTGCAATGTGCTTCCCGTTCCCACCATGATAACGGATGTAATCCTGGTGGTAGCGTATTGGTTTATTAACATCATGCTTTGCGGATTAGGAATTTCCTATTTTCATAAGTCGAAATGGATACCGACAGTAAAAAATTTGGCGAATGGAACAACGCTTACCTACTTGCTTTTGTTGATTCTAGGCGGCGTCAGTGCACGCCTTGTTGAAACGTTTGGGCTATCTGCCATCGTACCGATGATGGTCGCTTTTGTCCTCATGAGTTTTGTCTTTTATCAATACTACGATAGTCTTACAAAACTGCGCCAAAAAATGGACGAGATCAAATCCTTCAACCACAAATTCCTCACCGCCATGGCCGCTTCCATCGATGCCCGTGACCATTACACGAGCGGCCATTCCCAGCGGGTGGCCCATTGGGGACGGGAGATCGCCCGGGCGATCGGGCTGCCGGAGGAGAAGGCGGAGGAGGTTTATTTTGGCGGGATTTTGCACGACATCGGCAAAATCGGCATTGAGGATCAGATTCTCAACAAACGTGGGAAATTAACACCGGAGGAGTACGACAAGATCAAGCAGCACACGGTGATTGGATATGAGATTATCCTGCAGGCGGGCATGTTTCACGAGCTGCTGCCGGCCATCCGTTCGCACCATGAGCGAATCGACGGCAAGGGCTATCCGGACGGATTGGTCGGCGAGGAGATTCCGCTGATGGCCCGCATTCTGGCCATCTCTGACGCCTTCGACGCGATGGTGGCGGACAGGCCGTACCGCAAAGGGCTGCCGGTAGAGGAGGCCCTGCAGGAGATCAGCCGTGGGGCGGGGACGCAGTTCGACGCCGAACTGGCCTATCATTTCATTCGCATCATCAGGCAGCTGCCCCGCGATGAATTGGAAACGATCATTCGGCAGGACGCGCAGCCGCAAAGGCATCTGCAGGAGGTGGCCCGATAGGGGGCCCTCCTGTTGACGCTTCACGAGCAGTCCCCGGTGCTCGGACGAGCCCGGGGATTTGCTGTCCGGATGCAGGCCATTCGCGAAAAAATGCGAACAAATGCTTGTCTTTTCACCTGGTCTGGGACATACTGGAATCGGGTTGCATCTTTTTGTGAGGTGATAGCGCATGATTCCCACGTATCAGGATGCGGACATTATTCTGAAATTGTACGATCAGTTCGAATCGGAACGGCTGCGGGCCGCGAGACAGTGGTTCGCCACCTCGCTGGCGGAAGAGGAGCTGGATTACGACGCGTTTTTGCGCCTGTATCCGCGCGGCAGCGAAGGCTATAACCACTTTGTCGCGCTGTACGGCTTCTTCGAGATGGTAGGGGTGCTGCATAAAAACGGCCTCGTCCATCCCGACCTGCTGTTTGACATGTGGTTTGTCAACGGCTTTTTCCGCCGGATGTACCCGATTTTCGTCGGATGGAGGGCGCAGGGAGACATTCACGTGGCGGAAAATTTTGAACGGCTGGCCCTGGCCGAACTGAAGTGGATCGGCACGCACAAAGGAAAGGAATACGTTCCCGAGGTGCCTTACGCCCGCAAGTAAGGAAGCGCCGGACAACCATCAGGGTTGTCCGGCTTTTTGCATGTTGGGCGTGATGTCGGCCAGGTCGTATTTCACTTCCGAAAAGTTGCAGATCACCAGTTCCTCTCCGGTGCGGTTCCCTGTTCGCTTGTCAATGACGAGTCGCCATATTTCGTTTCGCCGATAATGTTTTCCTCCCTGCCGCAGAAACGCGTGGTTGCGCTCTTCGACATGGTACGCACAGGGCCATTCCCGGTCGGTGAATACGGCTCCTTTGAGGTGGTTGTCCGTCAGCCAGACCCGGATCTGAAAAGTCTGCCGGGTCGGATTGAACAGGCGCAGGTCGACATAGTTGTAAAACACGCTGGCGCCGCTGCCGAACGGGAGGACGCGGTGGTCGTCGGGAAACGGATCGAACTGGTGATGATGCCGCTCCGTTACCTGCAGCGGCGTGTGCAGCGCCATCCAGAAGAGCAGGTTGGCCAACTGGCACAGCCCTCCGCCCACGCCCGTCCTCACTTCCCCTTGCGACAGCAGCAGCCCTTCCACATATCCTTTGGCCGCCGTCGTCTTCCCCACCCGCCGCCAAAAGGAAAACGTCTCTCCCGGTTTGATCAAGAGGCCGTCGATGGACGGCACGGCAATGCCCAGATTGACCACTTTGTTTTCCTGCAGCCGGGGATCGGTGCTTCCCAGCTTTCGCCGCAGCAGCGATTGGTGTCTGTTGCAGGTGAAAGGCAGGGAAGACGCCTGCTGTTCCGCTGCGAACCGCACGCCGCTGATCCAGTCGGATATCGATCGGCAAAGCCGTTTTTGGAATACGCGCACATGGTAAAACACCGGGTGCAGGCGAGATAGCCTCATCGCGGCCGCCTCCTTATCGGTTCGTTTTCTATTTTTATTTGTATCAGGGAGAAAAGTGGGGCAGAATAGAAAAGTGGTTGTATTTTTATAAATTCGTTTGTATAATTACTCATGAACAAATCTTCGAACAGGGAGAGGGAACGATGGCAAGAGAGAAAATCGTATTGGCCTATTCGGGCGGTTTAGATACATCGGTAGCAATCAAGTGGCTGCAGGAGACGTACAACTACGACGTGATCGCGGTCGCGCTGGACGTGGGCGAGGGCAAGGACCTGGAGTTCGTGCAGAAAAAGGCGCTGCAGGTGGGGGCGCTGAAATCGATCGTGGTGGATGCAAAGGATGCGTTCGCCCAGGAGTACGTGCTGCCGGCGCTGAAAGCGAACGCCATGTACGAAGGGAAGTATCCGCTGGTGTCAGCGCTGTCCCGTTACCTGATCTCCCGCGTGCTGGTGGAGATCGCGGAAAAAGAGGGGGCGGTGGCGGTCGCCCACGGCTGCACGGGGAAAGGGAACGACCAGGTGCGCTTCGACGTGTCGTTTACGGCGCTGAACCCCAACCTGAAAATCGTCGCGCCCGTTCGCGAATGGGGATGGTCTCGCGACGAAGAGATCGAGTACGCGAAAAAGCACAACATTCCGATTCCGATCGATCTGGACAATCCGTACAGCATCGACCAAAACCTCTGGGGCAGAAGCTGCGAGTGTGGCATCCTGGAAGATCCCTGGGCGGCTCCGCCGGAGGGCGCGTACGACCTGACCAAATCGATCGCCGACGCTCCGGACCAGCCGGAAGAGATTGAGATCACGTTTGTCAAAGGCGTGCCGACTGCGCTGAACGGGGAAGAGCTGCCGCTGGCCGAGCTGATTCTCAAGCTGAACAAAATCGCCGGCAACCACGGCGTCGGCCGAATCGACCACGTGGAAAACCGCCTCGTCGGCATCAAGTCCCGCGAAGTGTACGAGACGCCGGCGGCAACCACGCTGATTCTGGCGCACCGCGAGCTGGAGTTCCTGACCCAGCCGCGCGAAGTAGCCCAGTTCAAACCGATCATCGAGCAAAAGATGGCCCAGGTGATCTACGAAGGTCTCTGGTATTCGCCGATCCGCAACGCGCTGCAGGCGTTCATCGAGGAAACACAGCAGTACGTCACCGGCGTCGTTCGCGTCAAGCTGCACAAGGGACACGCCATCGTCGTCGGACGCAAATCGGCGTCGTCGCTCTACAGCCACGAACTGGCCACCTACGCGGCGGGCGACCAGTTTGACCACAAGGCGGCGCTCGGCTTCATCAAGCTGTGGGGCCTGCCGACCAAGGTGTACGCCCAGGTGAATGAAGGCGTGCTCCACGAAAACGCGAAAACGGCGATCAAGATTTTGGACGAAAAGGATGCGATCGTGCAATGAAACTGTGGGGAGGACGCTTCACAAAGCCGACGAACCAGCTCGTGGAAGAATATACCGCTTCCATTACCTTCGACCAGCAGATGTGGCGGCAAGACATCGTCGGCAGCCTGGCACACGTGGCGATGCTGGGCAAGTGCGGCATCCTGCCGATGGAGGAAGTCAGACAGATCATCGCCGGTCTGAAAAAGGTAAAGGAAAAGATCGAGCGGGGACAGGTGCAGTTTCTCGTGGAGCACGAGGACGTGCACATGAACATCGAAAAGCTGCTGATTGAGGAAATCGGCCCGGTGGGGGGCAAACTGCACACGGGGCGCAGCCGCAACGACCAGGTGGCGCTTGACATGCACCTCTATCTGCGGGAGAAGCTGATGGAGATCATTCAGCTCGCCACGTACCTGCAGGAGGCGCTGCTGGAACAGGCCAACCGCCATCTCGACACGGTCATGCCCGGCTACACCCATCTGCAGCGGGCCCAGCCGGTCCTGTTCGGCTACCATCTGATGGCGTACGTGTCGATGCTGCAGCGCGACATCGAGCGGATGCGCGACTGCTGGAAACGGGTCAACGTCCTGCCGCTCGGCGCCGGTGCCCTGGCCGGCACGACGTTCCCGATCGACCGGGCGTTCGTGGCCGAGATGCTGCAGTTTGACGGCATCTACCTGAACAGCATGGACGCTGTCAGCGACCGGGACTTCATCGTCGAGTTTCTGGCGGACGCTTCCCTCCTGATGGCCCATCTCTCCCGCCTCTGCGAGGAATTGGTCATCTGGAGCAGCCAGGAGTTTTCGTTTGTGGAACTGGATGACGCGTTTTGCACCGGCTCCAGCATCATGCCGCAGAAGAAAAACCCCGACGTGGCCGAGCTGGTGCGCGGCAAAACCGGACGCGTCTACGGCAACCTGATCGGCCTCTTGACGGTGCTGAAAGGGCTGCCGCTCGCCTACAACAAAGACATGCAGGAAGACAAGGAAGGCATGTTCGACACGGTGGCGACGCTGCACGGGGCGCTTGCCCTGCTGACGCCGATGATCCGGACGATGCAGGTGAAGGTCGACCGGATGCGCCAGGCGGTGACACAGGACTTTTCCAACGCCACCGATCTGGCCGACTACCTGGTCCGCAAAGGCATGCCGTTCCGTCAGGCGCACGAAGTGGTGGGCCGAACGGTGCTCTACTGCATCGAGCACCAGAAATACCTGCTCGACCTGACCCTGGATGAGTTCAAGCGGTTCTCCGAGGCGATCGGGGACGACGTGTACGAGGCGCTGGCCGTGGAAACGGTCGTCAACGCGCGCAACGTGCTGGGCGGCACCGCCCGCAGCCAGGTGGAGGCGCAGATCGCCGCGTATCGCAGCCTGCTGGCCGAGACGCATGCGTGGGTGGAGAAAAACAGTCAAAAAGTGATGATTGAATCGCTGATTGACGTCGGTTCGCCGGTGTGAGCACTGATCGCGCGGGATAGGGAGGTTATCCCCGTGCAGTTGACGAAGTCCTGGTCCGCCGGGACGAGTCGGGACGCCGGTCTCCGGTGGAAAACGGTCCTGCCGGCCAGCAGCGATATACAAAGAAGAAAACGGATAGAAGCCTTGACGGGGCTCCTATCCGTTTTCTCGTTTGTTCCGACGTTACTAGGCCGCCGCCGTGCGGGATATCGTAGACGGCGCTCACCGCGTGTTCGATGGAGTGGGTGGCCCAGTCCGTTTCCACGCCGACCGGCAGGGTGCCGTTCAGGGCCATCGTACCGCAGTAGAGAATGGTGGCCCGGGCGTCGTAGTCTTCCGGATTGGCCAGCACCCGTTCCGCGTATTCGATCACGGTTTTCAAAATCGACTCGGCAAAGCGGGTCTGCAGCGGAATCTCCGGCGTATGGGTGAAATACTGTTCAAACACGTGCGACATCATGTCGCAGATCCCGTAAACGGTTTGGTCGCGGGGGACGCTGAAGGTGTTCTCCGGATCGAGGATGGAAAAGGTGGGGAAGGTTGTGCCGGCGCCCAATTTTTCCTTTGTTTCCCAGTTGGTGATGACGCTGCCCCGGTTCATCTCCGAGCCGGTCGCCGCCAGCGTCAGCACGGTGCCGAGCGGCAGCGCCGTCTGTGGTTGGGCCTTGCGGGTGTAGAAGTCCCAGACGTCTCCCTCGTACGGCACGCCGACCGCGATCGCTTTGGAGGCGTCGATCACGCTGCCGCCGCCCACCGCGAGAATCCAGTCCACGCGTTCGCGGCGGCACAGTTCAATGCCCTTCTTCACCGTGGAAAGCCGCGGGTTGGGCTCCACGCCGGGCAGTTCGTGGATGGTGCAGCCCGCCTCCTGCAGCAGGGAGACGACCTTGTCGTACAGGCCGATTCGCTTGATGCTGCCGCCGCCGTAAACGAGCAGGACGGTGGAGCCGAGCTGGGCGGCCTTTTCTTTGAGCTTTTCCAACTGCCCGCGGCCAAAGATCAATTCGGTGGGGTTATGATAAACGAAATTGTCCATGGAAAAAGTCTCCTTTCCGAGCGGATTCCCTTTTATTGTAGCCCATCATCGGGAGTGGGGCCAGTTGGGGACGAGCCGGGACCGAATCTGTCGGATTGGTGCGAAAGATTGTGGAAATCGACAGGAAATGAGAGATTTTGTGGATTCCAACATCGAAAACGGGTGGTATAATAGGAGAGATAGCTGTCGCCGCTGCGTTTCAGCACCATGCGTCAGCGGACGACGGATATGTGCGAGCTTTGTCGGATAGAGAAACGATCAAACAACAGATACATGGATGGATGCGGACCGTTTTTGTACTACATATCAAGGAACTGACAAGGTAGGATGTGATTGGCTTGATCGAGATGTTTGACGTGTGGAAGACCTACCCCAACGGGACCAACGCGTTGAAAGGGATCAATGTTCGCATCGAAAAGGGCGAATTCGTCTACGTGGTGGGACCGAGCGGTGCAGGAAAGTCCACGTTTATCAAATTGATGTACAGGGAAGAAAAGCCGACCAAAGGCCAGATTTTCCTGGGCGGCTTTAATGTCAGCCGGATCAAGGAGCGGCAGATTCCCATGGTGCGCCGCAGCATCGGCGTGGTGTTTCAGGATTTCAAGCTGCTGCCGACGCTCAGCGTGTACGAAAACGTGGCGTTTGCCATGGAAGTGATCGAGACGCCGCCCAAGCAGATCAGGCCGCGGGTGATGGATGTGCTGGGCCTGGTCAAGCTGAAGCACAAGGCCAAAATGCTGCCGAGCGAACTGTCCGGCGGCGAACAGCAGCGCGTCGCCCTGGCGCGGGCATTGGTCAACAATCCGGGGATCATCATCGCCGACGAGCCGACAGGCAACCTGGACCCGGACACCTCCTGGGAGATCATGAAGCTGTTTGAGGAGATCAACCAGCGGGGCACCACGGTGGTAATGGCTACGCATAACCGCGAAATTGTCAACACGATGAGAAAACGGGTAATCGCCATTGAAGCGGGGCAGATTGTCCGTGACGAGCAGAGAGGGGAATACGGTTATGAAGATTAGAACGCTGGGACGCCACGTCCGCGAAGGGGTCAAAAACCTCGGCCGGAACGGCTGGATGACGTTCGCTTCGATCAGTGCCGTGACCATTACCCTGCTGATTCTCGGCGTCTTTCTCATTCTGGCGATGAACGTCAACTACCTGGCCCAAACGGTGGAGAAGCAGGTGGAGATTCGCGTCTTTTTGGATACGCTGGCCACTCCGGAGAACGTCAAGCAGGTGGAACAAAACATTCGCGCGATTCCCAAAGTGGAATCGGTTGCGTTTATTCCCAAAGCCGAGGGGCTCAAGCAGCTAAAGGAGAGCATGGGCGAGAAGGCCTACCTGTTTGAGGGGCTGGAAAAGGAAAACCCGCTCCCCGACTCGTTTGTGGTCAAGACCAAGCTGCCGCAGGACACCGCCGACGTGGCCGGGCAGATCCAAAAGCTGGAGTTTGTCGAAAGCGTCAACTACGGCCAAGGCACGGTCGAAAAGCTGTTTGCCGCCACCAGCACGATCCGCAACGTGGGCATCGCCTTTATCGTCGGGCTGGGCTTTACCGCGATGTTTCTGATTGCCAACACGATCAAGCTGACCATCGTTGCCCGCCGACGGGAGATTGAGATCATGAAGCTGGTGGGCGCGACCAACTGGTTTATCCGCTGGCCGTTTTTTGTGGAAGGGCTGCTGATGGGGTTGCTGGGCGCGCTGATTCCGATCGTGCTGCTCACCGTCAGCTACTACTATTTGCTGGACGCCGTCTACAGCAGCATGCCGGCTGTCCAACTCTTCAAACTGCTGCCGCTGTTCCCGCTCGCCTACCAGGTGGCGCTTATTCTGGCCGCCATCGGCGCGTTTATCGGCATTTGGGGCAGTCTGGTGTCCGTCCGCCGCTTCCTGCGCATCTAGGAGCTGCGTAACGAAAGAGACGATACACATTTTCACTAGGGAGGAGTACCATGAGGAAGAAGAAGATTCTGCTATCACTCTTGGTGACGGGCCTATTGGGTGCGGCAGCCGTACCGGCGACCGTGGGCCTGGCAGCGAGTAAGGCATCCCTAGACAAGATCAACCGGGAATTGAATGAGATCAAGAAAAAGAAAAAGGAACAGCAGAACCAGGTAAAAGCGATCGAAGGGCAGATTTCGTCGCTTCAGCGTAAGCAGGCCGACCTGGAGAACGAGCTGATGCACATCGACTTGAAGCGCAACGAGACGCAAAAAAAGCTGGACAAGCTGGAAAAGCAGATGGAAGAGACCAAGGTGAAGGCGGCCGAGGCGCAGGATCAGCTGGATGAGGCGAAGGAGCGCGTGGCCAAGCGTGAAGCCCTGCTCAAGACACGCGTCAAATCGATGTACGAACGCGGCAACGTCTCGTATCTGGACGTGCTGCTCGGCGCCTCCGACTTCGGCGATTTCCTCACCCGGATGCAGGGGCTCAAGCTGATTGCCGAGCAGGACACCCGCATTCTGGAGGACAACATCCGCGACAAGGAAACAATCGAAAAGAAAAAGAAAGAGATCGACCATCAACTGGCCGTCTACGCCGACATGTACGAAGAGGCGGAGAGGCTCAAAGCCGAATTGGACAAGCAGTACAAGCGGAGCGTCGTGGTCAAGGCGGAGCTGAAAAAGAAAGAAAGCGAGCTCCACGAAATTCTGGAAGAAGAGGAACAAAGCCTGTTCGCCCTGATGAAGCAGGAAGAGGCCAAATACGCGGAACGGCTGCGCGCCATGACCGCCAGCGGCAGCGGCTACAAGGGCGGACGCCTGGCGCTGCCGATCGATGACGGACTGTTCCGGTTCACGTCCGGATTCGGCATGCGCCGCGACCCGTTCACCGGCCGCTCGGCTGGACACAACGGCGTGGACATGGCCGCGCCCAAAGGGACGCCGATCAAGGCGGCGGCACCCGGCATCGTAATGTTTGCCGGTTATGCCCGCGGATTCGGCAACACGGTGATGATCAAGCACAACGACGAACTGACCACGCTGTACGGCCACATCATGGAAGGCGGCATCCTGGTGTCGGTGGGACAACGAGTCGAAACCGGTCAAGTGATTGCCAAAGTCGGCTCCACGGGACGCTCCACCGGCAACCACCTGCACTTTACCGTCTACCGCAATGACGTCGCCGTCGACCCGATGCCGTATCTCAGATAGCCATACACGTTCATCCGGTAGAAACGGGAAGCACGGAAAGAAGGGATCGCGGAAACTTTCCGGGCTTCCCGATTGTTCAATCGGCTGCCGCTGTTCGCGGTTGTGTGCCGCATGACGCTCATCCGCTTTCCCCTCACCACACGGATGGCGGTTGGAACATTCCGGCAGCTTTCTGCCGTACCCCGCGCGTGTGGTACAATGAGGGAGGAGTGCCATCGGACCGCAGTTCCCGCCGGCGCCTGCAGGCGGAAGGCGGCCGCAGACAGCGTCAACGGGATGAGCAAGCGGAACGGAACAAGCAGGAGAACAGGCTTCGCGGGCTCGAAAAAGAAGAGGAAAAGTTTGCTGTTTCCTGCATCAACCAACCAAGAAGCGGCCACACTGGCTGATATGAACAGGGTGAACCGGTCAGCAGTCCGAGGAAAACGGACAACGGGCAATCATCTTCGTTTTGGCGTGTACGTGAACGATGCGGCTGTCGACCCTGCTCCCTGCATGCGGTAACGGGATCCGGCAAATATTGCCACGCGGAGTTGCATACACTAGCTGCATACCTTTTCTACCGGGAGCACAAAGGATGGTGTCGTGACGATGAAATGGAATGGACGTTCCGTGCTTGCGCTTGTGCTTGTCTCCATGGTCGCCAGCAGTTTTCTCACCATGGGCCTGATGAAAAACTCGGCTGGCGAGAGCAGCAGCGGGACGATAACCGCTTCGGCAAGCTCGCTTTTCAGCGGAAGCCAACAGGAGTATCCGAAAGAGTTTAAAAAGCTGCTGGAGGCCTTTTCGGCCATCAAGCAGGAGTACATTGAAAACGTGTCGACCGACCAGCTGGTCGAAGGGGCGATCAGCGGCATGGTCGGTTCGCTGAAAGATCCGTACAGCGACTACATGGACCCCGCGACGGCGGAAGAGTTCAACTCGACGCTCCACTCCACCTTCCAGGGAATCGGGACGGAAGTGACGATGCAGAACGGGCGCGTTACCGTCGTCTCCCCGTTCAAGAATTCCCCGGCGGAAAAGGCGGGGCTCAAGCCAAACGACCAGATCATCAGCGTCAACGGCGAGTCGCTGGAAGGGCTGGACCTGCATCAGGCGGTCACCAAAATCCGCGGCCCCAAAGGCACCAAAGCGGTGCTCAAGATCGTGCGGCCGGGCGTGCCGGAGCCGCTGACCATCGTCTGCATTCGGGACGACATCCCGATTGAGACGGTCACCAGCCAGATCATCGAGAAGAACGGGGTCAGCATTGGCGTGATCAGCTTGACCCAATTCTCCAGCGATACAGCGAACCACTTCAAGGAACAACTGGCCGACCTGGAGAAAAAGGGGATCGGCGGCCTGGTCATCGACGTGCGCGGCAACCCCGGCGGGTATCTTTTGGCCGTCAAAGAGATCGGCGAAGTGCTCATCCCGAATCGGGGCAAGATCGTCCAAATCGAATACGGATCGAACAGCAAGGAGAAGGAAGAGTACTTCTCCAAGGCCGACGCAGCCAAACCGTATCCGATCGCCGTTCTGATCAACGCAGGCAGCGCCAGCGCTTCCGAAATCCTCGCCAGCGCGATGCGCGAGAGCGGCGGCTATAAACTGGTCGGGGAGAAGTCGTTTGGCAAAGGGACGGTGCAGAGCACGATGGAGATGGCGGACAAGAGCCAGCTCAAGCTGACCATCGCCAAGTGGCTGACGCCCAAAGGCAACTGGATTCACGAAAAGGGCATCGAACCGGACGTGAAGGTCGCCCAGCCCGACTACTTCAACGCGACCCAACTGCCGACGGACAAGGTGCTGGCCCGCGACATGGCCGGCAGCGACGTGAAAAACCTGCAGTTGATTCTCAGCGGCCTGAAACTGTCTCCAGGCCGAAACGACGGCTATTTCGACGAAAAGACGGAGCAGGCGGTCAAGCGGTTCCAGGCGTCGCACAAACTGCCGGTCACCGGCAAGGTGGATGCGGCGACGCGGACGGCTCTGGAGGACAGCCTGCGGGAAGAAATCCGGAAGCCGGCCAACGACCTCCAGCTGCAAAAGGCGCTGGACGTTGTCAGCCGCGACGCGAAAGCAAAATAAACCAGCGCGGCCAGGCAGGGAATCCCTCGCCAGCCGTAGAAATGGTAACCACGGCAGAGAAACGCCGTGGTTTTCCTTTTTGCAGGAGAGGTGAGGCAATTGGCGTTACAAGGCGATCTCCTTTCGATTGCATACGGGTTTGGACAGTTTTTTCTCCACCCGTTTTTCTACCTGTTTCTGTTCGTCATCTACCTGCACTACCGCAGGCAGATGAACCTGGAACGGCAGTTGTTTGCCGTGCGCATCCAGACGCCGTTTCTTCAGACGATGCGCTCGCTGGGCATGGGGGCGGCGGGAGGGCTGCTGGTCTCCCTGATGGCCGGCGCGCTGGGTGTCGTGGTCCAGGTGCAGGACCTCTGGCTGCTGTGGGGGCTGGCGCTGCTGCTCGCGCTGATTCGGCTGCGCTTTCTGTGTTTTGCCTACGCGGCGGGCTTGCTGACGCTGCTCCACGCGATCGCGCAGGTGGCCCCGGGAGCGGTGGACATCCCTGTCATCGGCCCGGTGTGGAACGCGATCGGACAGGCAAAGCCGCTGCCGCTCCTGGCGCTGGTCGCCGTGATGCATCTGATCGAAGCCATGCTCGTCCGCTGGAACGGAGGACGGGACGCCTCGCCCGTGTTTGTCGAAGGAAAGCGGGGGCGGATCGTGGGCGCGTACCTGCTGCATTCGTTTTGGCTGACGCCGCTGGCCCTGTTTGTGCAGGTGGAGCCGGGCAGTCTGAGCGGGGCGCTTTATCCGGGCTGGCCGTTCTTTTCGCCCGGGACCGCATCGTACGGCCTCCTGCTGCTGCCGACAGTGACCGGTTACTCCGACTGGACGCAGACGCAGACGCCGGAACAGAAGGCGGGTCAAATCGCCAGGCAGTTGGCGCTGTACGCGGTGGGGCTGCTCGGCCTGGCTGCGCTCGCCGTCCTGTGGGCTCCGTTGACGCTGCTGGCCGCGCTGTTCGCCCTCCTGGGGCATGAAGGGCTGTTCCTGTTGAGCCAATGGCAGGAACGGCAGCGGGCGCCGTATTTTGTCCCCTCGTCCCGGGGCGTCAAGGTGATGGCGGTCATCCCGGGAACGCCGGCGGAAGAGATCGGCATCCGGCCGGGCGAGGTCATCGTCAAGGTAAACGGGGTAAGCGTCCGCGGCAAAGAGGACCTGTACCCGGCCCTGCAGGTGAACCCGGCCTTCTGCAAGATGGAGGTGCTCACCCGCGACGGCGAGATCAAATTTGTGCAGTGCGCCGTCTACGCGGGCAACCACCACCAGCTCGGCATCATCGTCGTTCCGGACGCCTCTACCCGGGTGTACGTGGACATGCAGCGGGCCGGCGTGGTGGAGCTGATCAAGCAAAAGTTGGAAAAATTGAATATCGGTGCGTAAGCTGCCGCCTGAACCCGTACCCTGCCGCATGCGCGCGGCCGTCCGGGTTTCGGGCGGTTTTTTTATTGCCGGGCAGGCTTGACAGACCGCAACGAATGATCCGGCTCCTGCGTCAAATGGGTGTGAATGGAAAAAGGGAGAGGATGAACGCGATGGGAGCATATCGAAAGTCTGCGGCGGTGTTCTGGACAGGGGCGCTCACGGCGGCAAGCCTGCTTGTCTCGCCGGTGGCGGCGGCCAACCCCGGATCGCAGCCGCATGCAGAATCTGCACAGGGGCAGAAGGCGCCCGTTCCCGTCCCCGCGCCGGTCTCCAAAGGCGTCCAGCACCTGGTCCGGCTCGTTCCGGAACTGGCCAGCCGCTTCGTCATCTACTCTGGACCCGTCGACGGTCCCGGCATCAGCGGCGAGGCGGTCACGTTTGGCTTCACCCGTGCCGGTGCGGAGGAGAGCAGGGACAAAGCCGTCTTTGATCCGCAGACGGGCGATCTGCTGAGCATGGAGATTACGCCGGAGCAGCCCAATACGGGGCCCGTGCTTGGGGATCAGCAGGTGATCGCAAAGGCATCGGCGTTTTTGTCCCGCCTGCATCCGCACGGCTTGTCGTACCACCCCCGCGCCGTGACGCGCCAGGGTGAACTAAGGACGGTCCGCTTCGTCCGCACCATCCGCAACATCCCGCTCGACGACGGCTACGATTGCTTCGTCACGGTCGACCAGTCCGGCCGGATTGTCGGGTTTCGCACCTTTGACGGCGCCCTTTATCAAAAATGGAGCCCGGCGTCGTTTCCTTCCGCGCAGCGGATCATGTCCCCCGCGACAGCCAAGCAGCGCTACGTCCAGAGTCATCCGCTGGAGCCCGTCTATCTGCTGCCGAGCCCATACGACGGCCGCACACCGGTCGAGGCCCGGCTGGTCTACGCGATCAGGGACGGCGTGGTGCGCGGCCCGCACTCCGGCAGCGCGCTGGATGCCGTGAAGGGGAGCCGGCTGGCGGCATCCCGTCAACAAGCGGAGGTTCGCACGCTGACCGTGACGGGAACAGGAGAAGCATGGACAGCGCGGACAGAAGCGGAAGCGCAGGAACTGGTCAGGCGGGCACTGGGGGCGGATGTGCAAAAGCTGCCGGTGACCGTCTATACGGACGCGCGGGACAGCGGCGAGCAGCACCGCTTTTTTATCTGGGGGTTTTTTGACGAAGGCGTGGGCGACCGGGACAAAGCGTATGCCCTGGGCCAGTTTCCCCGCGACGTGAGCCCGGCGCTGCGCATCCACGTCCTGCTGGAAACGGACGCCGCGTCAGGCCGGCTCATCCGCGTCGTGCTGGACGATGGGCTGCACGGGGGGCGCCCAACGGACAAAAAACGGGATTGGGCGGCCGCCACTGCCCTGCTGGAGCGCCTGCTGCCGGCCGGTACCCACAAGCTGCGCGTGCAGGATACGGGAGGAGAAAACCGGACCTGGATCACCGCCGATCCGGTCGTCAACGGCATTCCCGTCTTTTGGGAGGACGAGCGGGAGGAAGAAGGTGCGTACACTATTTCCGTCAATCCGCTGGACGGTTCGATCAAGGAGGTGTCGCTCGCCCTGCCTGACTGGGCCGCCATCCGCTATCCCTCGCCCGCCGCGGCCGTCTCTGAACAGCAGGCGGTTCAGGCCCTGCTTGCCGCGTACCCGCTGGAGCTGGTGTACGTCCGCGGCGATCGGCCGCATACGGATGGGCAGACCTGGCAGCTTGCCTACGATCTCTCGTTCCGGCAGTCGCGTTCCCACTGCTTTTGCGGCGTGGAAACGAAGGTGGACCTGACCGTTTATGTGGACGGACAAACCGGGACCGTCGTCGTCCGTGAATGAAACGGGCCCGCGAAAGCCAAACAGCCGCACCTGCCTGTTCGGCCGGTACGGCTGTTTTTTTTGTCTTGTGTGAGGGCTCGCGCTAGGGTTATTGCGCAGTTGCTTCGAACCCGACAATCTGGCTCAGCTTCACCTTTTTGTCGTCTTCCAGGACAAACTCCACCATGCCGTTCTTCATGCTGACCGCCTTGATCACGCCGGTGCTTTCGGTGGTGGACGTGGTGCCGTCCGGGTTGGTGGCCGTCTCGGTGTAGGTGATCGTGTAGCCGATCACCTGGGCGTACTGGAGTGTGTTGTTCATCGGCAGGTTGTCCGGCTTCACCGACATGCCGGTCACGTCTTCCAGCTTGATGGTCTTGCCGTTGTCCAACTGGAATTCCACTTTGCCGTCCTTCATCGTAAAGCCGACAATCACGCCGTTCTTGATCTCGTCAACGGTGGTGATGTCGTCCGTCGTATCCGGATTGCCGTCCTTGTCCACCTGCTGCGTCTCCTTGTAGGAGATCTGCTTGCCGATCATTTCCGCGTACTTCAGGCTGTTGTCCAGTTCGGTCCCGGTCATGCCCTTGGACTCCAGGCCGCTCACCCATTCGCGCGGGATCGGTGTCTGCTCGCCCGCGATCCGGAAGTAGATTTTGCCGTTATCCATGGAGACCGATTCGATGACGCCCGTCTTTTTCTCGTGTGTCACTTCGCCGGTCAGCTCGTCCACCTTCTGCAAATCGTAGGTGGCCGTCTTCCCGATCAGGCCCTCATACTCGCGCAGGGTGAGCATGCTGCTGTTGGACTGCTCCATCAGGTTGGCCATTTTCGTGATTTTTTCCACCATGGTCATCATGCTGGTCTGCTGGATAAACTGCGAGTTGTCCATCGGCGAGAGCGGGTCCTGGTTTTTCAACTGCTCCAGCAGCAGTTTCATAAAGGCGTTCTGGTCCAGCTCGGTGGTAAACTCTTTTTTGCCCTTGTAGCTCCAACTGGGCTGTATGTAAGGATTGTTGGTAACGCTTCCTGTGTCTGCCATGGCGATCCTCCCTGACATGTCGGGTGTGTCGTTCACACATACGTAGAGACTCACTATCAGTATCGGCAGAAGCGGGCGGCGGGTGAAGACAAACATTTGTTCGAATTCCGGCTTATTTTTTGAACGATTGTGCTATAATGGAAAATGACATGTGACAAGGAGATGAACGAGGGAATGGACCGTTTTGAATTGGTATCGGAGTATCAGCCGTCCGGTGACCAGCCGACCGCCATTGCCGAACTGGTGAAGGGCGTAAAGGCGGGCAAGCGGCACCAGACGCTGCTGGGGGCGACCGGTACGGGAAAAACCTTTACGGCGGCGCAGGTGATCGCCCAGGTGAACAAGCCGACGCTGGTGATCGCCCACAACAAGACCTTGGCTGCGCAGTTGTGCGCCGAGTTCAAGGAGTTTTTCCCCAAAAACGCCGTCGAATACTTCGTCAGCTACTACGACTACTACCAACCGGAAGCGTACATTCCCCAATCGGATACCTATATCGAAAAAGACTCCAGCATCAACGACGAGATCGACAAGCTGCGCCACTCGGCCACCAGCGCCTTGTTCGAGCGGCGGGACGTGATCATCGTCGCGTCCGTCTCGTGCATTTACGGGTTGGGTTCCCCGGAAGAGTACCGGGAGCTTGTGCTGTCGCTGCGCGTCGGGATGGAGAAAAGCCGGGACGAAGTGCTGCACCGGCTGGTGGACATCCAGTACAACCGCAACGACATCAACTTCACCCGCGGGACCTTCCGCGTCCGCGGGGACGTCGTGGAGATCTTTCCCGCGTCCCACGGCGAACAGGCGATCCGCGTGGAGTTTTTCGGAGACGAGATCGAACGGATCACGGCGATTGACGTGGTGACCGGAGAGATTATCGGCCAGCGCGACCACGTCGCCATCTTCCCGGCATCCCACTACGTGACCCGCGAGGAGAAAATGAAGCGGGCCATCCAGAGCATCGAGGCGGAGCTGGAAGAGCGGCTGGCCGAACTGCGCGCCGCGGGCAAGCTGCTGGAGGCGCAGCGCCTGGAGCAGCGCACCCGCTACGACATGGAAATGATGATGGAGATGGGCTTCTGCTCCGGCATCGAAAACTACTCCCGCCACCTGACGGGGCTGCCGCCGGGGCATCCACCGTACACGCTGCTCGACTATTTTCCGAAAGACTTCCTCGTCATCATCGACGAGTCGCACATGACGCTGCCGCAGATTCGCGGGATGTACAACGGGGACCGGGCGCGCAAGGACGTCCTGGTCGAGCACGGCTTCCGTCTGCCGTCGGCGCGGGACAACCGGCCGCTCACCTTCGAAGAGTTTGAGTCCAAGGTGAATCAGGCGATCTACATCTCCGCCACGCCGGGACCGTACGAGCTGGAGCACTGCCCGGTCGTGGTGCAGCAGGTGATTCGCCCCACCGGCCTGGTCGACCCGACCATTTCCGTGCGGCCGATCAAGGGGCAGATCGACGACCTGATCGGCGAGATTCGGGCCACGATCGCCAAGGATGAGCGCGTGCTGGTCACGACGCTGACGAAAAAGATGGCCGAGGACCTGACCGACTATCTGAAGGAAATCGGGATCAAGGTGCGCTACCTGCACTCCGACATCAAGACGATCGAGCGGATGCAGATCCTGCGCTCCCTGCGGCTGGGGGAATTTGACGTGCTGATCGGGATCAACCTCCTGCGGGAGGGGCTGGACCTGCCCGAAGTGTCGCTGGTGGCGATTCTCGACGCGGACAAGGAAGGGTTCCTCCGCAACGAGCGCTCGCTGATCCAGACGATCGGCCGGGCGGCCCGCAACGCCGAGGGACGCGTCATCATGTACGCCGACCGGATCACCGACTCCATGGCAGCGGCCATCCGGGAGACGGAGCGGCGCCGTTCCATCCAGATCGCGTACAATGAAAAGCACGGCATTACGCCGCAGACCGTGAAGAAAGCCGTCCGCGAAGTGATCGAGGCGACGCGGGTGGCGGAAGAGAAAGCCGAATACCTGCCGCACGCCGACTTCAAGAAGATGTCGAAGAAAGACCGCCTGGCCGTGATTGAACGGATGGAAGAAGAAATGAAGGAAGCGGCGCGCAACCTGATGTTTGAACGCGCGGCCGAACTGCGCGACTTGATACTGGAGCTGAAGGCGGAGCTCTAAGAAAAGAGGTATGTTCATGCCATTGGAACACATCGTGGTAAAAGGCGCTCGCGCCCACAACCTGAAAAACATCGACGTGGTCATCCCCCGGGACAAGTTCGTCGTGCTGACGGGACTCTCCGGTTCCGGGAAGTCGTCGCTCGCGTTTGACACGATTTACGCCGAAGGACAGCGGCGTTACGTGGAATCCCTCTCCGCGTACGCCCGCCAGTTCCTCGGACAGATGGACAAACCGGACGTGGACTCGATCGAAGGGCTGTCTCCGGCCATCTCCATCGACCAGAAGACGACCAGCCGCAACCCGCGTTCCACGGTGGGCACCGTGACGGAAATCTACGACTATCTGCGGCTGCTGTACGCCCGCGTGGGGCGGGCGATTTGTCCGGAGCACGGGATCGAGATCAAGTCACAGACGATCGAGCAGATGGTGGACCGGGTGATGGAGTACCCGGAACGCACCCGCCTGCAGATTCTGGCCCCGATGGTGCAGGGGCGGAAAGGGGAGCACGTCAAGCTCCTGGAGGACATCCGCAAGCAGGGATTCGTCCGTGTCCGGGTGGACGGGGAGATTCGCGACCTGTCCGAAGAGATCAAGCTGGAGAAAAACAAGAAGCACAGCATCGAGGTCGTCGTCGACCGGATCGTGGTCAAGCCGGACGTGCAGGCCCGGCTGGCCGACTCGCTGGAGACGGCGCTGCGCCTGGCCGACGGCAAGGTGATCGTCGACGTGATGGAACAGGAAGAACTCCTGTTCAGCGAAAAGCACGCCTGCCCCGTGTGCGGTTTTTCCATCGGCGAGCTGGAGCCGCGCATCTTTTCGTTCAACAGCCCGTACGGCGCCTGCCCGGAGTGTGACGGGCTGGGCGTCAAGCTGGAAGTGGACCCGGACCTGGTCGTGCCGGATGTGACCAAGACGCTGGCCGACGGCGCCATTGAAGCGTGGGAGCCGAAGTCGTCCACCTATTATCAGCAGCTTCTGGAATCGGCCTGCCGCCACTTCGGCATCCGCATGGACATTCCGTACGAGGAACTGCCCGACGAGCATCGGCAGATCCTGATGTACGGCAGCCAGGGGGAAAAAATCCAGTTCCGCTACGAAAACGAGTTTGGCCAGGTGCGGGAAGCGTCCGTCGCCTTTGAAGGGGTCATCCCCAACCTGCAGCGGCGCCACCTGGAGACCAGCTCCGACTACATCCGCGAGCAGATCGAGGGCTACATGAGCCAGAAGCCCTGCCCCGTCTGCAAAGGGCACCGGCTGCGGCCGGAGAGCCTGGCGGTGCGGGTCGGCGGCAAGAGCATTTCCGAGCTGACCGACCTGTCGATTACGGAGGCGTACCAGTTCATCGAGAACCTGGAACTGAGCGAGAAAGAGGCCAAGATCGCCAACCTGATCGTCAAGGAGATCAAGTCCCGCCTCAACTTTTTGATCGACGTGGGACTGGATTACCTGACGCTCAGCCGGGCGGCGGGGACGCTTTCCGGCGGGGAGGCGCAGCGCATCCGCCTGGCGACCCAGATCGGCTCCAGCCTGATGGGCGTGCTCTACATCCTGGACGAGCCGAGCATCGGCCTGCACCAGCGGGACAACGCCCGCCTGATCCGGACGCTGGAGCACATGACCAAGCTGGGCAACACCCTGATCGTGGTGGAGCACGACGAAGACACGATGCTCGCCTGTGATTACATTATCGACATCGGCCCCGGGGCGGGGATTCACGGCGGCCGGGTGGTCGCTGCCGGCACGCCGGAGGAAGTGATGAACGACCCCAACTCGCTGACCGGTGCCTACCTGAGCGGCCGCAAGTTCATCCCGGTGCCGCTGGAGCGGCGCAAGCCCAACGGCAAGTGGCTGACGGTGGAAGGGGCCAGGGAAAACAACCTGAAAAACGTCACCGCGAAGATTCCGCTGGGACTGTTCGTCGCCGTGACGGGCGTCTCCGGTTCGGGGAAAAGCACGCTGATCAACGAAATCCTGCACAAGGCGCTGGCGCGCGAGCTCAACGGGGCCAAGGCGAAGCCGGGCGAACACCGGCGCATCACCGGTCTGGAACACCTGGACAAGGTGATCGACATCGACCAGTCGCCCATCGGCCGCACGCCGCGCTCCAACCCGGCCACCTACACCGGGGTGTTTGACGACATCCGCGACCTGTTCGCCTCCACCAACGAGGCCAAGGTGCGCGGCTACAAAAAGGGACGGTTCAGCTTCAACGTCAAGGGCGGCCGCTGTGAAGCGTGCAGCGGCGACGGGATCATCAAGATTGAGATGCACTTCCTGCCCGACGTGTACGTGCCGTGCGAGGTGTGCCACGGCAAGCGGTACAACCGCGAGACGCTGGAAGTGAAGTACAAGGGCAAGAGCATCGCCGACGTGCTGGAGATGACGATCGAGGACGCGCTGGAGTTTTTCCGCAACCTGCCGCGGATTGAGCGGAAGCTGCAAACCCTGGTGGACGTGGGGCTTGGCTACATGAAGCTGGGGCAGCCGGCGACGACGCTCTCCGGCGGGGAAGCGCAGCGCGTCAAGCTGGCGTCGGAACTCTACCGCCGCAGTTCCGGACGGACGCTGTACATTCTCGACGAACCGACGACCGGGCTGCATACGGACGACATCGACCGGCTGCTGAAAGTGCTGCAGCGGCTGGTGGAGAACGGCGATACCGTGCTCGTGATCGAACACAACCTGGACGTGATCAAGACGGTGGACTACATCATCGACCTGGGGCCGGAGGGCGGCACGCGCGGCGGCCAGATCGTCGCCACGGGGACGCCGGAAGAAGTGGCGGAAGTGCCGGGTTCGTACACGGGTCAGTTCCTCAAGCCGATTCTGGAGAGGGACCGCGCCCGGACGCTGGCCAAGCTGGAGCAGTTGGTTTCCAAATAGTTTCCAAATATGAGGAGCGATGCGGTCCGGGCGGAACCGGATCGAATGGACCAAAGGGGCGAGGAGAGCATGGAGTACGCGGCAGAGGCGCTGGCTTCGCTGCCGCCGCGGCTGGTGGAAACGGCGCGGCGCTATTTTGACGGACAGGATCCGGCCCACGACTGGCAGCACAATCTGCGGGTGATCGCCCTGTGCGAGCGAATCGGGCGGGAGGAAGGAGCGGACATGACCGTCCTTCGTCTCGCCGCGCTGCTGCACGACATCGGCCGCGCCGAGGAGAGGCGGACCGGAGAATGCCACGCGGAAATCAGCGCGCGTGAAGCGGCTGTGCTGCTGCGCGACGAAGGAATGGACGAGGGGCTGATCGCCCGCGTCCAGAGCGCGATTCTCGCTCACCGCTATCGCAAGGAAAGGCCGCCGGTGACGCGGGAAGAGCAGATTTTGTTTGACGCCGACAAACTGGATTCCATCGGCGCCATCGGCGTGGCCCGGGCGTTTGCCTACTCCGGGGTGATCGGTCAGCCGATCCATTCCGACGACCCGGACCAGCACACGCCGGCCAAAGAGTTCGAGTGGAAGCTGAGCCGATTGAAGGACAGGCTGATGACACCGGCCGCCCGGCGGATCGCCGAAGAGCGGCACCGCTTCATGGTCCAATTTTTTGAGCGGTGGGAGTTGGAACTGCGCGGGGTGCGGTGAACAACCGGCAGCCGATCCGGACGATGCTTCCCCTCCCTGTGAACAAGATAACGCTGGTGAAAAAGAACAGGTCCACTCGTTTAGGGAGTGGACCTGTTCTGTTCTGTATGATCTATGCTAGTTCATCGCGCTGTTCCGGCGGAAGCGGTTCGTAAAAGACGCCAACTTTCAGAATGCCAGCGAGATTCAGTGCTGACAGGGAAGCAAAAAAACCACACGACAGCTTTACCAGTTTCTTCATCACTACCACCCTTTCGAAAAGGTTTTTTCCAGGCGGGCTACCAGCCGGAATGCGACCGGATGGAGCAGCAAGGATTGAAGAAAAACAGCCAGTGTGTAGGTTATCGCTAGTCTATAGGAGAATTCTACCAGGACCAGCGATAGAAAGCAAGCGCATCCCAGCAGACTGAACGCAATTTTTCTGCTTGTTTGCCGGACGCTTTGCTGATAGTTGACGTAGCTGTGCGCAGCGGGCGCGTGTCGATAATAGATGACAAACGCCGTGCCAAACGAGAGCAGGATCAGCGCATAGGCCGCTGCTGGCGGCAGCAGCGGAACGTGTTTGACCAGATAGCCGCCCCCCAGCATAATCAGGAGGCCGGCGATCAGGCATGTCCACGGATTTTTCAAGTGGACGCCCCCGGTGATCACGCGATGCAGGAAAAGGATCAGGGCAAAACACAGGGTTTCCGGGAAGATCCCGAGCAGCCAGGCTGCGAGCAGCAGCACGGCGGCGTTGATCAGATTGAGCAGAAAAATCTCGATGCCGTGGGAGATCTGGCCTGCCGTATAAGGCGAACCTTCCATGGTCAGGCGTTTGGCGATGCGATTGGATACTTTCCGGGTCCAGCCCATCAGAACCCCTCCTTTTATTTGGAGAGAAAAGAAATGCGGAAACTGGTCACGCCATTCTCGGACTTCACCGCAATCTTGCCGCCGTAGCGTTCGGTCACCGATTTGACCACCGCCAGACCGACTCCGCCCTCACCGTCCTTTTTCGTGGTATAGCCCAGTTGAAAGATTTCCTGCAGTTTTTCTTTCGGGATTGTCGGACCGCTGTTCTCGATGTACAGGTATTGTTCCTTGTTGGTTTGCCCCCACTCAAAGCGTATGTAACGATCCTCCTCCAACTCGTGGGAGGTGGCCCGAATGGCATTGTCAAACAGGTTGCCCAGCACCTTGATCAAGTCGTAGGTCTTGATAAATGAAAACTGACCGGAGCCGGAGATGGTAATGGTACACGAAATCCGTTCGGCCAGACAGATTGCCATTTTGGACTGAAGCAGGGAAGAGACTGCGGGATTTTTGATGCCTTCCAGCACCTGCACGCTCGCCTCCGCCGCCTGTTCGATGGAGACGGTCTCCTTCAGGATTTGCTGTACGTATTCGCGAGCGTGATCGTGCAATCCTTCTTTGATGAAGCCGTTGATCGCCGTGTAATGGTTGAGTGAATCGTGCTTGAGCGAACGGATGGCCGTCAGCAGGTCGTTGATGTTTTGCAAATAAGGCGTTTCCGTCTCTTCTTCGACACGGTTGATCGTCAAATTGATATAGATTCGAAACAGAATCACAATGACGATAAACAAGGCCAGAATCAAAAGCTGAAAGACCAATTGAAATTGGGGCGTGTAAAATTGGAAGAGCGGCGAGTTGTTGTCCCGGATGAAAAAGGACGTATTCATAAACAGGATCAGCAAAAACTCGACGCTGCCCATCAGAATCAGCATCAACAGGTAGCGGTTGTGTCGATTCCGGGGAATGAGCCGTCCCAAGTCCACTTTCAGCACGCGCAAGATACTGGTGAACAGGAACAGGACGAGCAAATAGAGAAAACTGGCGGCGTACTGCAGCCACTTGCCTTCCAGGATGTCGATCCAGTAGATATGTTGACTGTTAAAAATCATGAAGAGAACAAATTCCGACATGATCATGCTGCCCATGGCAGCCGTCGCCATCGCTACGGACAGCAGCAGCCTCGTGCGGAAAACAACACGCAGCAAAAGTATGTAAAAGAGAAACATCAACAAGATTTTCGGTTGATACGCGACCTGCGACAAGCCCAGAATTTCTCCGGCGGCGGAAAACGGCATGCTGAAAAACAAGGCTTTCTTCCAATCTTCGAAGACGGAACGATTGAAGACGGCAAAACCTATGGCCAGCAACAAGAAGGCTTCGGGTACGTCAATAAGTACGAATCGCAAGAGGAACTCCAAGGTCTTGCCTCCTTTCAATCTAGACCAGGGTATGTAGCTGAATGTAACGCTTCTATAATAATATATATAACACGGTTCAGCGGCATCATTTCTATCTTATGAAATAAGTCGAAAAATGTAAATGATGCGACAATTCGGTGATTGACCAAAGGTTGTCGCTTTGGCGGCGGTTTCGCTACAATGAAAATACAGAAACAGGACGAGGATATTGCCAAGGGGGATCAAACGTGCGCAAGACAAAAGTGAGTCATCTGGCAGAGCATTTCCATATGAAAGTGTTAAGCGGCGAAGAGGGGCTGGGCCGGGAGATTACCGTTACGGATTTGAGCCGGCCGGGGCTGCAGCTTGCCGGCTACTACTCCTATTACGCGGACGAACGGATCCAGCTCCTCGGCTTGACGGAAATCAACTTTTTTCAGACGTTGAGCCGGGAAGAACGGCTGGAACGGATGCGCTTCTTGATGCAGGAGCGGACGCCCTGTTTTTGTGTGACACGCAACCAGCCGGTCCCGGAAGAAGTGCTGGAGGTCTCCAACGAACGCGGCGTTCCCGTGCTGCAATCCCCGCTGGCGACGACCACCCTGGTCGGAAAAGTGACCAACTACCTGGAAAACCGGCTGGCGCCGACGACGACGATCCACGGCGTGCTCACCGATATTTACGGGGTGGGCGTGCTGATCATCGGTTCGAGCGGGATCGGCAAAAGCGAGGCGGCGCTGGAGCTGGTGAAGCGGGGGCACCGCCTGGTGGCGGATGACGCCGTGGAGATTCGCCAGACCCAGGGCGGCCAACTGGTCGGCAGCGCGCCGGAGCTGATCCAGCATCTGCTGGAGATTCGCGGGGTCGGGATCATCAACGTGATGACGATGTTCGGTGCCGGCGCCGTGCGCAATGTGAAGAACATCGCCATGGTGGTCCAACTGGAACTGTGGGAACCGCACAAGCAGTACGAGCGGTTGGGACTGGATGAAGAAAAGATCAAGATCATGGACACGGAAATCCCGATCATTACCGTGCCGGTCCGCCCCGGCCGCAACCTGGCCGTCATCATCGAGGTGGCGGCGATGAATTTCCGCTTGAAGCGGATGGGCTACAATGCCGCCGTCCACTTTTCCAAGAAACAGTCTGACATGATCCTGGAAGACAGCGATTCCGACTTGTAGAAGGCGAGGCAGAAAGGACGAGCAGATGAGACAGACCAGGCGTTTTCCCGTCCACGGGGCCAACCCGTTGTGGCAGTTGTACCGAACCGTCAGCTTTTGGAAAGTGGTCAAAAACTTTCTCGTGATTCAGATCGCCCGCTATACGCCGTTTCTCTCCTGGAAAAACTGGCTCTATCGGACCTTTTTGCGCATGGAGGTGGGGGAGCAGACGGCTGTGGCCCTGATGGTGATGATGGACATCATGTTTCCCGAACTGATCAAAATCGGCCGCAACTGCGTCATCGGCTACAACACCACGATCCTTGCCCACGAATATCTGGTGGACGAATACCGGCTGGGCGAGGTGCGCATCGGCGACCGCGTGCTGGTGGGAGCCAACTCCACCATTCTGCCGGGCGTGACGATCGGCGACGGGGCGATCGTCGCGGCAGGCACCGTCGTGCACAAGGACGTGCCGCCCGGTGCGTTTGTCGGCGGCAATCCGATGCAGATCATCCGGGAAGCAGGTTCCGACCGGCCGGAGTAGTTGCGGGATGGTTGTTTCGTCAGAAGCCCCAGACGCGGTTTCGTGAAAACGCGTCCGGGGCTTTTCGCTGTTTCCGGGCGCTGCGCTCGTTTTTGGTCGAGATGATTGAATTGCCCGATAATTCCTGTTGCGGTTGACGGCCGGGAGTTTCCGTGATAATCTTCTACATAACACTTTAGTTTGCTACCATATTAGCATAGTAAAGCGAAATCGGTGTGGAGGGAAGAGCGATGACAAAGCCGTTGGGATTTGAAAAACCGCTGGGGATGCGGGACATACTGCCGGAATCACTGGCGAGACAACGGCATTTGGAGCGGGCGCTCCGGCAGTGCATTGAACGGTGGGGATACCGGGAGATCGTCACCCCGTCGCTGGAATATTTCGACACGGTGGGGATGGCGAGCGCGACGCTGACCGACCGGATGTTCCGGCTGCTGGACAAACAGGGTCACACCGTCGTGCTGCGGCCGGACATGACGACGCCGATCGCCCGCGTCGTGTCTTCTTTATATAAGGATGTGCCGCTGCCGATTCGCCTGTATTACCAGACCAACGTATTCCGTGCCCAGGAAAAGGAAGCGGGCCGCAACGCGGAGTTTTTCCAGACGGGGATCGAACTGGTCGGGGACGGGACCGTAGACGCCGACGCGGAGGCGATTGCCCTCGCCGTGTTCTGTCTGCGGGCGGCCGGGGTGGAGACGTTCCGGATCGCGATCGGCCATGTTGACTTTGTCGAGGGACTGCTGGAGGAGACGGCGCCGGAAGAGACGGTGCGCGGCCAGTTCCGCCGGTTCCTGTACGAGCGGGATTTTGTCGGATTCCGGCAGTTGGCCGACGAATTGGACATTTCGGCGGAAGATCGGCGCCGGCTGAATGCGCTGCTGCGGCTGCGCGGGGGCAAAGGCAAGATTGCCGAAGCCCGCGAGCTGACGGCGAACGGCAAAGCGCGCCGGGCCGTCGAGAACGTCTTCTCGCTGTGGCAGGCGCTGGAGGCGTACGGCGTGACCGATGCGCTGCTGCTCGATTTCAACCTGATCAGCAACCTGGACTACTACACGGGCGTCGTGTTTGAAGGATATGCGGCCGATCTGGGCTCGCCGCTGGTGGGAGGCGGCCGCTACGACCGCTTGCTGGCCCAGTTTGGACGGCCCGCGCCGGCGACCGGTTTTGCCATCAAAATGGACCGGCTGATGCAGGTGACGCCGCTGGCCCCGTCGCCGGAACAGCCGCCCGTGCTGCTCTGCTACACGGAAGAACGGCGCAAAGACGGGCTGGCCGAGGCGCAGCGGCTGCGTCAGGAGGGACGGGTCGTCGTGACGCGGTTGGTGCGCGACCAGGCGGAGGCGGCGGTGTGCCGGGAGCAGGTCGACGGCGAATTTATCTGCCTTACGGGACAGGGGGAGTAGGAGATGAGTCTTTCCGACAATGCGCAAAAATTGACGATTGCCATGCCGAAAGGGCGGATCTTTGAGGAAGCGGTCCACTTTTTGCAGCAGGCCGGCCTGCAGGTGACGGCAGAACTGCAGGATTCCCGCAAACTGATCATCCCGGTCGAAAACGCCAGCCTGGAGTTTATCCTGGCCAAGCCGACGGACGTGCCCACCTACGTGGAATACGGCGTGGCCGATGTCGGGGTGGTGGGCAAAGACGTGCTGCTGGAAGAGGAGCGGGACGTGTACGAACTGCTCAATTTGCGCATCGGCCGCTGCCGCATGGTGGTGGCCGGCCTGCCCGGCTGGAGACAGACCGAGGCGCCCCGCGTTGCCACCAAGTACCCGCGCATTGCCTCCCGCTATTTTCGCGAGCAGGGGCAGCAGGTCGAGGTGATCAAGCTGAACGGTTCCGTCGAGCTGGCCCCGCTGATCGGGTTGGCGGACAGGATCGTGGACATCGTCTCCACCGGCCGCACGCTGAAAGAAAACGGGCTGGTGGAACTGGAACACATCTGCGACATTACCACCCGCCTGATCGCCAACAGGGCCAGCTATCGGATGAAGAGCGAGGCCGTGGACGACATCGCGCAAAAATTCTGGGAGGCCATCCCCCGCTGAGCCCCCAATCGTTAGGAAAGGAGAGGTAACCGGCAATGATGCGAATTGTGCAAGCCAATCAGTTCGACGCGAAACGATCGGTGGAAACGGGAACGCGCGAACAGCAGGAAGCGGTGCGGGCCATTCTGGCTGACGTGCGGGAGCGGGGAGACGAGGCCGTCCGGGCGTATACGGAGCGGTTTGACCGGGTCCGGCTGGAGAACTTTCGGGTGAGCGAGGCGGAATACGCCGAGGCGGAGGCGCTGGTGGCCTCCGCAGTGAAAGCCGCGCTGACGGAAGCGGCGGCAAACATCCGCGATTTTCACCAGCGGCAGGTGCGCCAGTCGTGGTTTACCGCCAAGGAAAGCGGCACCGTGCTGGGGCAGATCGTCCGGCCGCTGAAGCGCGTCGGCCTGTACGTGCCCGGCGGGACGGCCGCCTATCCGTCCAGCGTGCTGATGAACGCCATCCCGGCCAAGATTGCCGGCGTCCCGGAAGTGGTCATTGCCACGCCGCCGGGACCGGATGGCAGGATCAATCCGGCGATTCTGGTGGCGGCCGGCATCGCCGGCGTGAACGAAATCTACAAGGTGGGCGGCGCGCAGGCCATCGCCGCCCTCACCTACGGCACCGCGCAGATCAAGCCGGTGGACAAAATCGTCGGGCCGGGAAACATTTTCGTGGCGCTGGCGAAACGGGAGGTATTCGGCCTGGTCAGCATCGACATGGTGGCCGGCCCGAGCGAGATCGTCGTACTGGCTGACGAGACGGCCAACCCGCGTTACGTGGCCGCCGACCTGCTGTCCCAGGCGGAGCACGATCCGATGTCGGCCGCCGTGCTGGTGACGCCGTCCCGCGCGCTGGCGGAAGCGGTGGCGCAGGAAGTGGAGCGGCAGTTGACCGAACTGCCCCGCCGCCAGATCGCCGAGGCGGCGCTGCGCGATTATGGCGCCATTTTGCTGGTGAACGATCTGGACGAGGGATTTGCGGTGGTCAACCGGCTCGCCCCCGAGCACCTGGAGATCATGATCGACAACCCGTTTGACCAGTTGGGCAAGGTGGAAAACGCCGGGGCCATTTTCCTCGGACCGTACAGCTCGGAGCCGGTCGGGGACTATTTCGCCGGCACCAACCACGTCATCCCCACCAACGGCACGGCCCGTTTCTCCTCGCCGCTGTCGGTGGACGACTTTGTGAAAAAATCGAGCGTGGTGTCCTACAGCAAACGGGACCTGCGGGAGCATGGCCATAAAATCGTCGCCCTGGCGGAACAGGAAGGGCTGGCCGCCCACGGACGGGCCATTCAGGAGCGGCTCAACGACTTTGCCAAAGAAGAGCAGGAGCGTGACCAATCATGAGCGACAACAGACGGGCGGCGCAGATCGCGCGCACGACCAACGAAACGGACATCGCCCTTTCCTTTGCCGTCGACGGCACGGGGGAAAGCAGACAGGACTCCGGCGTGCCGTTTCTCGACCACATGCTGGACCTGTTTACCCGCCACGGTCACTTTGATCTGACCGTGAAGGCAAAAGGGGACATCGAGATCGACTACCACCACACCGTCGAGGACATCGGCATCTGCCTCGGCCAGGCGCTGCGCGAAGCGTTGGGCGACAAAAAGGGCATCAAGCGCTACGGCAACGCCTTCGTGCCGATGGACGACGCGCTGGCGCAGGTGGTCATCGACATCAGCAACCGGCCCCACCTGGAGTACCGGGCGGAGTACCCGTCGCCGGTGGTCGGGCAGTTTCCCACCGAGCTGGTGCACGAGTTTCTCTGGAAGTTCGCCCTGGAGGCGCGGATCAACCTGCACGTAATCCTGCACTACGGCCACAATACGCACCACATGATCGAAGCCATTTTCAAAGCGCTCGGCCGCGCCCTGGACGAAGCGACGACGATCGATCCGCGCGTCAAAGGCGTACCGTCCACCAAAGGGGTTTTGTAACGATGATCGGCATTATCGACTACGGCATGGGCAATCTGTACAGCTTGAGCAAAGCGCTGGAACGGCTTGGGTACGCCTATGAGTTCGTCTCCCGCCCGGAGCGGCTGGACGACTTTGCGGGCGTGATCCTGCCGGGAGTCGGGGCGTTTGGCGACGCGATGGCCAACATCCGCCGGCTTGGACTGGAGGAGGGCATTCGCGCGTACGCGGCGTCCGGCCGGCCGGTTCTCGGCATCTGCCTCGGCATGCAGCTCCTGTTTGAAAAAAGCGAAGAGCACGGCACGCACACCGGCCTCTCCCTGTTGGGCGGGGAAGCGGTCCGTTTCCGCGGCGACTACAAGGTGCCGCACATGGGCTGGAACCAACTGCAGGTGAAGCAGGAGCACCCTCTCCTGGAAGGCGTGAAAAGCGGGGATTACGTCTACTTTGTTCACTCCTACCACGTGCGGGTGAGCGATCCGGCCGTGCTGTTGGCGACCAGCGACTATCATCAGGACGTCACCGCCATCGTCGGGCGGGACAACGTGTTCGGCATGCAGTTTCATCCGGAAAAGAGCGGCGACACCGGCATGCGGCTGCTGCGCAACTTTGCCGGACGGTGCGAGGGGGGAAAGGCATGAGGTTTACGATCTATCCCGCGATCGATATTCGCGGCGGCAAATGCGTGCGGCTGTTCCAGGGCGATTACGCGCAGGAGACGGTGTACGCCGATTCGCCGCTGGAGATGGCCCGCCAGTGGGTGGCCCAGGGAGCGTCCTGGCTGCACCTGGTTGACCTGGACGGAGCCAAGGAGGGGCAGCCGTTCAACGGCGAACTGATCAAGGAGATCGCCCGCACCGTGCCGGTACCGGTGCAGGTGGGCGGCGGCATCCGCACGGAAGGGCAGATTGCCGGCTACCTCGAGGCGGGGGTCGCCCGCGTCATTCTCGGCACGGCCGCCATTGAGGACGAGCCGTTTACGGAACGGATTTTGCGCCGGTACGGGAGCAGCGTGGCGATCGGCCTGGACTGCCGCAACGGCATGGTAGCCACCCGCGGCTGGCTGACCACGACGGACGTGTCGGCGGTGGAGCTGGCGAAGCGGCTCGTCTCGTACGGCGCGGAGACGTTCATCTACACGGACATCGCCCGGGACGGCACGCTGACCGGCCCCAACGTGGAGGAGATCGCCGGGCTGGCGAAAGCCACCGGCAAATCGGTGATCGCTTCGGGCGGCGTAAGCGCGCTGGACGATCTGCTGACGCTCGCAGCCTGCACGGCGGACGGCGTCTCGGGGGCGATTGTCGGCAAAGCCCTCTACACGGGCGCGTTCACCTTGGCGGAAGCGGTATCCCGGATGGAGGAGCGTGAGTAGCATGCTGGCCAAGCGCATCATTCCCTGTCTGGACGTAAAAGACGGCCGGGTCGTCAAAGGGGTGCAGTTCGTCGGACTGCGGGACGCCGGGGACCCGGTGGAGCTGGCGAAAAAGTACAGCGAAGAAGGGGCGGACGAGCTGGTCTTCCTCGACATCTCCGCCTCCCACGAAGGGCGCAAGACGATGGTGGACGTGATCGAACGGACGGCGGCCAACATCACGATTCCCTTTACCGTCGGCGGCGGGATCAACAGCGTGGAGGACATGAAGCGCATCCTGCGCGCCGGAGCGGATAAAATCTCGCTCAACACGGCGGCGGTGCTGCGGCCGGAGCTGATCCGCGAAGGGGCGACGGTGTTCGGCTCCCAGTGTGTCGTGGTCGCCATCGACGCCCGCCGTGTCGGCCCCGGCCGCTGGGAAGTGTACACCCATGGCGGACGCAACGCCACGGGTCGGGACGTGATCGACTGGGCGCGGGAGGCGGAAGCGCTCGGCGCCGGCGAGATTCTGCTCACCAGCATGGACGACGACGGCGAAAAGAAAGGCTTCGGCGTGGAGCTGACGCGGCTGGTCTCGGAGGCGGTCGGCATTCCGGTGATCGCGTCCGGCGGCGCGGGCGCGCGGGAGCATTTCTACGACGTGCTGACGGAGGGCAAGGCGGACGCCGCCCTGGCCGCGTCCATTTTCCACTACGAAGAGACATCGATTCAGGCGGTCAAAGAGTACCTGCTTGCGAAAGGAGTTGTCGTGCGGCCATGACCCCAACCATTCCCTGGGAGCAATTGCGCTTTGACGAAAACGGGCTGATTCCCGCCATCGTACAGGACGCGGTAAGCAAAGAGGTGCTGACGCTCGCCTACATGAACAAAGAGTCGCTGGCGAAGTCGCTGGAGACAGGAGAGACGTGGTTCTGGAGTCGTTCGCGGCAGGAACTGTGGCACAAAGGAGCCACGTCCGGCCACACCCAGCGGATTGTGTCCATGCGGTACGACTGTGACGGAGACGCCCTGGTCGTGCAGGTCGTGCCCAGCGGCCCCGCCTGCCACACCGGTTCGTACACCTGCTTTGGCGGGGCGATCGCGCACGGAGGGGAAGCGGCGGAGGGAGCGGAGCAGGCGCCCGTCCCTGACCGGTTTGCCATCCTGAACGAGCTGGAGCGGCTGATCGCCTCCCGCGAGGCGGAACGGCCGGAAGGGGCGTACACCACGTATCTGTTTGAAAAGGGCGTCGACAAGATTTTGAAAAAAGTAGGAGAGGAAGCGGCGGAGGTAATCATCGCCGCCAAGAACCGCAGCCACGACGAACTGCGCTACGAGGCGGCCGACCTGATCTACCACCTGCTGGTTCTCCTGCGGGAGCAAAAGCTGCCGCTCGACGACGTGCTGGCCGAACTGCGGCGGAGACGTTGACGCCACACGACCACTCCCTTTGCCGGGGAGTGGTTTTTTGCTAGAATGGAAACATCCGCCGAAGGGAAAGGAGTGGTGTTTATGCAGCATGTCTTGAATGGTTTTGCAAGCGCTTTCGCATACATCATTTCGAAAGGCGGGGATCCGATTGATCAAAGGAGAGCGAGTGGAGCTGCGCCCGGTCACGGAAGCGGACCTGGTGCGGCTGTTTGAATGGCGAAACGACGAGGAAGTGGCCAGGTGGGCGGCCGGTTCGGAGGCGGCCAAATACAGCAACCTGCCGCTGGAATCGCTGCGGGCGATGTACGCGGAGGCCGTGCGCGGCACGCGTCCGTCTGACAATTTGCGCGGGTGTGTATTTTCTGTCTACACGCTGGACGGCGTGCATATCGGCACATGCGATTACCGCGACGTCCGGCCTGATCCCAAGCAAACCGACGACAGAAGCGATGGATCAGACAGGCGGCGGACATGGCGGCTGAGATGTTACACAACAACTGACCGCTCACACACCTGCACGATGGGACACCTACAGGAGAAAACGCCGGTACGATGGGGGCCTCTGCCAGGCAGGGGCCTCTTCCGGTTGGCGGCCGTGTGAAAGACGAAGCGACGAAAGGAGGACAGCGCTGTGAACCGACGATGGTGGGCCATCGCCCTGCTGGCTTTGGTCTGGCTGTATCCCGCGAATGCGTCAGCCGGCGACGTGCTGCGGGTCGTCTTTGACAAGGAGCTGCCCCCGTTTTCCTACACGGACGAACACGGCGACGTCTCCGGGTTTAACGTCGACTTGATCCGGGCCATCGCCGAGCAAAACGGCTTCGAGCTGGAGTTCGTGCCGCTGGAGTGGGAGGATGCCGTCTCCTACCTGCTGCACGGCAAAGCGGATGTCCTGCTGGGGATGAAATACACCAGCCGGTACGATCGGGTCGTCGACTTCAGCGAATCGTTTTTCACCATGTCCGAGGTGCTGCTGGTTCCGAAAGCCGACAGCGACATCTACACCCTGAACCACTTGAAGGAAAAGGTGGTGGCGGTACAGCGGGGGAATACCGGCATGGAACTGGTGCAGGACATCCGCAGGGTGAAACTGCTCGTCTCCTTCAACCAGCGGGACGCCCTGGACAATCTGATGCGGGGGAGAGCAGACGCGTTTATCGGCAACCGCTGGACCGCCGCCTACTTCCTCGACAAGGCGGGCAGGCGCGGCGACTTTGTGATGCGTTCCGGCCTGATCAACCCGACCGACTACGCCTTTGCCGTGCGGGAGGGCAACTACGAGCTGCTGGACAAGCTGAACAAAGGACTGAACCAACTGTACCGGGACGGCACCTATACGCGGCTGTACAGCCAGTACTTTGAACCGTATTCGCCGCATGTCACCGACTGGTGGCGAAAACTGGTTATCGCCCTGGTAATCGCGATGGCGATCGTGGTTGTGACGCTGGTGACCATTTTTACCTGGAACAAACGGCTGCAGGAGGAAGTGCGGCGGCAGACGGCGGCGTTGGCCGACCTGCTGGCGTTTCAGCGCAAGGTGCTGGACAACACGGAGAGCGCCATCCTCTCGCTGGACGTGAGCGGCCACGTGACGCTGGTCAATCAGGTGGCCCGCCGGATGCTGTCCTTGTCCGACGACGTGTTGGGCCGCCACATCTCCTCCCTCTTGCCGCAATTGCCGTTGGAGACACCGCTGGAGCAGTTGGCCCCTCGTCAGTACGAAGGGGAGTTTCAGTGGGAGCCCGGCTCCATCCGCGTCTTTCACTACTACATGGCGCCGTTTGCCAACGCGTCCCACGAGCACGTGGGATGGATCGTCAGCCTGCAGGACCGGACGGAGCAGAAGCGGCTGCAGGCCCGGCTGGTCGCCCAGGAAAAGATGCGGGCGCTCGGCCAGTTGGTGGCAGGCATCGCCCACGAGCTGCGCAATCCGCTGACCGCGATCAAGACGTTCGTTGAGCTGCTTCCGAAAAAGCTGGACGACGAGCGCTTCCGGGCGGAGCTGCTGCGGTACGTGCCGGAAGAGATGGAGCGGATGAACCGCATTTTGGAGGACCTGCTGGACTACTCCCGTGCCAAGCCGCTGCAGATGCAGAACGTCGAGCTGCGGGAGCTGGTCGGCTCCGTGCTGGGCCTGTTTGCCAGACGGATGGAGCGCGAGCAGGTGGAGGTGGTCGTGGAGGTGCCCGGCGAGCTGGTGATTCGAGCCGACCGCGCCCGGGTGAAGCAGGTGCTGATCAACCTGGTGATGAATGCGCTGGAAGCGATGGCGGCCAGTCCCCGCAAGCGCCTGACCATCCGCGCTGGCGGCGGGGCGGGCGGCGTGGAACTGGCGGTGGGCGACACCGGGGAAGGAATGGACCCGGAGGAGCTGCCCCACCTGTTCCAGCCGTTTTATACGACCAAAGCCCAGGGAATCGGCCTGGGGCTCTACCTGAGCGACAGGATCATGCGGGAGCACGGCGGCCGCATCGAGGCAAACAGCGCGAAGGGGAAGGGAACCACGTTTACGCTATGGTTTGAACGACAGGAAAAGGAGGAGAGCCATGCCCAACTTGCTCATCGTGGATGATGAACCGGCCATCTGCGCCTCGCTGTCGTTTGCGCTGGAAGACGATTACACGGTCTGGACGGCCGGGGACGAGCCGAGCGCGCTGGCCGTCGTCCAGCAGGAAGCGATCGACTGCGTCCTGCTGGACTTGAACCTGGGACACACGTGCGGCCTGGATTTGCTCGCCAAGCTGAAAGGCGTCAAGCCGGATGTGACCGTGATCATGATGACGGCGTACGGCACGATCGAATCCTCCGTCGCCGCCATGAAGGCCGGCGCCTACCACTACCTGACCAAGCCGCTGCACCTGGACGAGGTCAGGCTGCTCTTGAACAAGGCGCTGGAATTTCAGCATCTGCACCGGCAGGTAAAGGTGCTGAGCGAAGCGGTCAAGCAGCAGCAGGCGTACGCCGGGCTCATCGGCAAAAGCCAGCCGATGCAAAAGCTCTACCAGTTGATCGAGAAAGTGAAGGACATCACCTCCAGCATCCTGATCACCGGCGAAAGCGGAACGGGCAAGGAACTGGTGGCCCGGGCCGTCCACTTTCAGGGAAATCGCAGACACGCGCCGTTTTCGGTGGTCAACTGCGCCGCCATCCCGGAGCAGCTCCTGGAAAGCGAGCTGTTCGGCTACGAAAAGGGGGCCTTTACCGGGGCGTTTCAGCGTAAAATCGGACTGTTTGAGCGCTCGCACGGCGGCACGGTGTTTCTCGACGAGATCGGGGAAATGCCGCTGGCCCTGCAGGCCAAGCTGCTGCGCGTCATTCAGGAGCGGACGGTGACCCCGCTCGGCGGTTACGAGGCAAAAGAGGTGGATATCCGCATCATCGCCGCCACCAACCGGAATCTGGAGGAGGAAGTGGCGCGGGGAGCGTTTCGCGAAGACCTGTTTTACCGCCTCAACGTCATCCCGATCCGCACTCCGGCGCTGCGGGAGCGGCGCGAGGACATCCCGCTTTTGATCGAGCACTTCCTCGACCTGTACGCCGTCAATCTGGGCAAGGGAAAGAAAGTGTGCAGCCCGGAGGCGCTCAAACGGTTGTACGCCTACTCCTATCCGGGCAACGTGCGGGAGCTGGCCAACATCGTCGAGTACGCGGTCGCCCTTTCTCAGGGAGAGATCATCACGACAGAGGACCTGCCGTTTTCCGTCAGCGAGCGGCCATCAGGCAGCCGGACGGCCCCTGCCGGACAGGAGGGCGTCTTTATCCCGGCCGGCATGTCCCTGGAGGAGGCGGAGCGGCGGATTATTCTCTACACCCTGGAGCGAAACGGCGGCCACCGGAAAAAGACGGCGGATCAGTTGGGCATCAGCGAGCGGGGGCTGCGGCAAAAACTGAAACAATACCTGGAATCGGAGTCATTCTCGTAATCCATTGTCGAACCGGCAAAAAATTCCGTGCGGGCGGGATTTTTTTGCCGGTTTTTCGTGGGCGGCGGCAGGAAAAACGGCAAAATTCGTCGTGTTTCGGCATGTGTGTCAGTTGGCACGGCATTTGCTTGCAAGTAGGGGTGTAAACGGTTTCAAACCAGAAAAGGGGGAATTGTCGTGTTGAAGAAAATGCTGACCATCTTGTCTTCCACGCTGCTGGTGCTCTCCGTGGCGGCCTGCAGCAGCCAATCTTCGCCTGCGCAGGGAGGGGGCAGTGCATCCGGCGGCGCTGCCGAGCAGAAGTTTTTGACCATCGCCACCGGGGGAAGCTCCGGTCCGTACTACACGATCGGCGGCGCGATGGCCAAGATCTACAAGGACAAGCTGGGCTACAACGCATCCGTCCAATCCACCGGCGCGTCCGTGGAAAACATCAACCTGCTGAAGACCAAGAAGGCGGACATGGCGTTCGTCATGTCGGACGTGGCCTCGTTTGCCTACAATGGCCAGGAAAACTTCAAGGATACCGGCGCCGTCAAGGACCTGAAGGCCATGGCCGGCCTGTATCTCAACTACGTGCAGATCGTCACGCTGAAAGACCGCAACATCAAATCCGTGGCTGACCTGAAAGGCAAGCGCGTCGGCGTGGGCGCTCCCAACTCCGGGGTGGAGGTAAACGCGCGGATGGTGCTGGCCGGTCACGGTCTCACCTACAACGACATCAAGGCGGACTACCTTTCTTACGCCGAGGCGGTCGAGCAGTTGAAGAACAACACGATCGACGCCGCCTTCGTCACATCCGGTCTGCCGAACTCCACGGTGATCGACCTGATGACCACCAAGGACGTGGAGATCGTGCCGATCAAAAAGGAAGACGTGGAGAAAATGGCGCAGCAGTTCCCGTTCTTCGTGCCGGCGGAAATTCCGGCGGGCCTGTACAAGAACGACCAGCCGGTGCCGACCGCCGCGATTCGCAACTTGATGCTGGTTCGCGGCGACCTGTCTGACGATCAGGTGTACAAGCTGACCAAGGCCTTCTTTGAAAACCTCGACACGCTGAAGGGCGCCCACAGCGCCGCGAAGGAGATCGACCCGAAGGAAGCGGGCAAAAATCTGGTGGTGCCGCTCCATCCGGGGGCCGAAAAATACTTCAAGGAAATCGGCGCTCTCAACTAATCCCGATCATTTTGAAAACAGATACTCCAGGGATGCGGGAGGGATGACGGCATGAAAAGACGGGCGATGCGCGTGTTCCTCCTCGTTGTGGGGCTCGTCCTGACAGGGCCCCACCCCTTTTTGCTGCTGAAGGACTTTCATCGGCAGGAGATCATCGGAGCGGTGCCGCTCTGGATGGACGATCGCTTTGAGATGGAATGGGTTCATTCGGTGGAGCTGACCCCGTGGCGGGAAACGTACCGTGTCCATTGGCTGCGCGGCATGGAACTGGCCGAGACCTCGTTTCAATCGTTTGGAGCGGGCGTTCCGACTGCGTTTGCCGACGCGGTTGTTGCGGTCCACGACGGCTGGATTACGGTATCCGGACTGCACGAACAGCGGGACAGCGTCCTGTATGTCATCTCCCGGAAGGATTACAAGCTGACCGCGGGAGGCCAACAGTGGAAATTATCCGAAGTATTGCCGCTGGGTACGTCGTTGGAGCTGTCAGTCAGGTGGTACCCGTGGTGGTACCGGTATCTATACAGGTTGAAGCAGAAAGGAAGTGACGTGTAGGTGAGCACGCAGGCAAACCTGCCCAACCAGGAGGAAATCCGCTTGAACGAGAGCAAGGCCCTGGCTGTCCTGGAGGAGTACGACATGGAAGCCCGCTACCGCGTGTTTGAGAAAAAGTGGCTGCGCCTCCTGGTCTCCGGTGTGGCGATCGCTTTTGCCCTGTATCACTTGTACGCCGCGTACGCGATTCCGTTTGTGACCTTGAAGCATCGGTCGCTGCACGTGGCCATCGTGTTATGCCTCATCTTTTTGCTGTACCCGGGCCGAAAAAAGGCGTCCCGCAAACATCTGTCGCTTCTGGACGCGGTGTTGGCCGTAGTGTCGTTGGGCACGGCCGGCTATATTTTTATCTATTACCTGGACATCGTCAACCGCGGAGGGATTCCGTCTGCGCTGGACGTGACCTTTGCCACGATCACCTGTCTCCTGGTGCTGGAAGCGTCCCGCCGCGTGGCCGGCTGGGAGCTGACGGCGATGGCCGCCATTTTTGTCGCGTACGCCTATCTCGGTCCGTACCTGCCGGGCGAATTTGGCCACAGGGGGTATACGCTGAGCGATATCTTCAACTACATGTACGTGACGACGGAAGGGATTTTTGGCGACGCCATCGCGGTATCCGCGTCGTTCATCATTCTGTTCATCATCTTTGGCGCGTTTCTCTCCAAATCCGGCATGGGCACCCTGTTTAACGACCTGTCGCTGGCGCTGGCCGGCAGCAGCAAGGGCGGTCCGGCCAAAGTAGGGGTGATTGCCAGCGCGGTCCACGGGTCGATCAACGGCTCGGCCGTCGCCAGCGTGGTGACGACCGGTTCCTTTACGATTCCGATGATGAAGCGCGTCGGCTACAAGCCGGAGTTCGCCGCGGCAGTGGAAGCAACGGCTGCCGTGGGCGGTCAAATCCTCCCGCCGGTCATGGGAGCGGCCGCTTTCATCATGGCCGAGACGCTGGGGGTGCCGTACGTCACGATTGCCATCGCGGCGCTGATTCCGGCGGTGATGTATTATTTTGGCCTGCTCGTCCAGGTGCACCTGCGCGCGGACCGCGACAACCTGCAAGGGCTGAGCAGGGACGAACTGCCGAAGGTAAAGGACGTCCTTCGCGAGCGCGGGCATCTGCTGCTGCCCCTGATCCTGCTGGTGGCGCTGCTGATGATGGGCTACACGCCCACGCTCGTGGCGGTGGTAACGATCGTGGCTACCGTGATCATCGCCGCGCTGCGCCCGTCCAGCCGGATGGGGTTCCGCGACATTCTGGCAGCGCTGGAAACCGGCGTGCGCGATACGCTGGGCGTGGCGGCCGCCTGCGCGTCCGTCGGGATTACCGTAGGCGTGTTCAGCCTCACCGGCCTGGGTCTGAAACTGGCCAACATCATCCTGATGATGGGCTCGGGCAGCCTCTTCATGACGCTGTTTTTCACGATGATCGCCTCCATCATTCTGGGGCTTGGCCTGCCGTCGATCCCGTGCTACATCATCACCGCGACGATGGCGGCGCCGGCGCTGTCCACGTTCGGCGTCGACCCGCTGGCGTCCCATCTGTTTGTCTTTTACTTTGGAGCGATTGCCAATCTGACGCCGCCCATTGCGCTGGCCGCATTTGCCGGAGCGGGGATTGCCGGTTCCGATCCGCAGCGGACCGGCTGGATCTCCTGCAAGCTTGCGCTGGCCGGATTTATCGTCCCGTTTATCTTCATCTACAAACCGGGCCTGATGATCCTCAACTCCAGCGTGCTGGACATCGCCGTTGCTAGCGTCACCACCATTCTGGCCGTCCTGGCGCTGGCCGCCGCCACCGAAGGGTTCCTGTTAACCAGGCTGAACTGGGCGATGCGCCTGGTCTTGATCGGGGCAGGCGTCCTGCTGATCTTCCCCGAAGCCGTCTACATGGGTACTGGACTGGCGGCGATGGTCGCCGTACTGATGTATCAATTCGTCAAAAAGCGCGGCGCCGTCTCCATCCAGGCGTGAGGATGAGCGTTCCTTTTTCGTATGGAAGCTGCGGCAGAGGCACAGTGTCCCCTCCACGAACAGGAGGGGACATTCCTTTTGTCACCACCCGTTTTTGACACAAAAAAACTTTTAAAATTACCCTTGATTTTGTTTTTGCAATGTGATAGATTATTCCTTGTCGCCGATGAGCGATGACGAAATGAGAGAAACGATCTCGAAGATTGATAGAAAAAAGATCTTGACTCTTGAAAGTCGAATGTGATATAGTAGCAAATGTTCGACACGAAATGCTCCTTGAAAACTGAACAGCGAAAGCGTTGAACGAGCCTAGCAATTCTTTTTCTTGAAGCTAATGATTCAACTCAACTTTATTGGAGAGTTTGATCCTGGCTCAGGACGAACGCTGGCGGCGTGCCTAATACATGCAAGTCG